>DASRCD010000260.1:0-3095 GCA_035653315.1 Candidatus Angelobacter sp. | reverse complement strand
CAGGACGTAAAATTCCACGGTTCGCTGGCTGTCATATCCACCATTCTCGGCTTGCTGACGCTCCTGGGCGCCGCGCTGATTTTCTTCATCCTGCCCCGAATCAACTCCAGCGGCTATCTTCGCAATCTTGGCGTGCAGGGCTCGATTTCCACCGGCTTCAACCAGGAAGTGAACCTTGGCGGCATCGGTGAAATACAGCAATCTGACAATGTTGTTATGCATGTTCAGGTGCTCTCCGGCAGGCTTCCGGAAGATGTGAAATGGCGCGGCATCTCGCTGGCAAACTTTGACGGCCATCATTGGTGGAACAGCCCTGAAGTGCCTTCCTTCCGTGGGCTCAACAATTCGCCGCTCGATCTTACGCACCTGAACAACCAGTCTTTGTATATTGACGCATGGGCTGCGCCGCACGTTCCCACGCTGACCTATCGCGTGATCATGGAACCGGTCGGGTTGAACCTCTTTTTTCTGGCCCCAGTGCCGCTGAAAATCAACGGCAACTATCATGTTGTGGAGATCAAGCCGGACGGCTCAGTATTCAATACACATCCTGCTGAAGGCAGCATGGGAGCCAATGATGCTGAAACACCACAAATCATTGGCACCTATTATGCGGAAGCGGATACGCGCAATCCGGAACGTCTCGTGCGCGACTCCAATTCGCGCAGCTATCCTTCACATATTGCCACTCTCTATTTGCAAAAACCAAGGCTTGACCCAAGAATTGCCGATCTGGCCAGGCAAATTACCGCCACATCAACTTCCAATTACGCGCGTGCCAAAGCCATTGAACACTATTTGCAAAATAATTTTGGCTATACGCTGCAATTACCCGGCTTGCGCGAGCCTGACCCGCTGGCCCACTTCCTTTTTGAAAGAAAGAAAGGCCATTGCGAATACTTTGCTTCATCCATGACCATGATGCTGCGCACCCTTGGAATACCGGCGCGCATTGTTAATGGGTTCCGTGGTGGCGAATACAATGATTTGACCGGCAGCTACATTGTCCGCGAGAAAAATGCCCACTCCTGGGTGGAAGTGTATTTTCCTGAGTATGGCTGGGTCACCTTTGATCCCACGCCGGGCGGTTCCACTGTGGACTCCACCACACGATGGTCGCGCTTCTCGCTTTACATGGATGCAGCACGTGAACTGTGGCGCGACTGGATTGTGAATTACGATTTCAGCCACCAGATGACGCTGCGCCGTGAGATCACCAACCAGACCATCAACGCGCAATCCAGTTTTAAGTCCTGGCTCTGGCATAAATACAACCGGCTGGTCAGGACCATGGGCAACTTCCAGCGGCGGCTGGAACGGCTTTCTCCATCGGAGATGACGCTTTGCTGCGTGCTGCTGGCCCTGCTGCTGGTAATGCCGTTCACGCCCAAGCTCTGGCGCAGTTTCCAGCGGACCCGTGCGCTCAGAAATCCGCACCGCGCGCCGCGCACCTCTGCCAGCTTCTGGTACGAACGTATGTTGAAGATGGTGGCCCGGCGCGGCTGGCGCAAGCATCCTTCGCAAACACCGGAAGAATTCATCTCTACTATTGAAGATCCGCTCACGCGTCAGGATGTTGAACTCTTCACTGAATGTTATGAACGCGCCCGCTTTGCTGAATCTATTCCCGATGCGGAGCGACTGCCTGAACTCTACGAAGAAATGGCCGGCCGCAGGTAAGCTTCTGCTCCAGAAGCGCATGGCAGCATCCAAATTTATAATTCAGCGGAACCAGGCATGCTCGTGCGCCTACAACAAATCTCCGAATGGCTGTTGGGCCCGGAAGCTTCAGCAGAAGGCCCGCGAACGCATCTTTTGCCACGCTGGATTTTTCTTCGCGCTCTGGGGCTGATTTACTTTTCGGCTTTTTACTCTCTGGTTTTTCAGATCAAGGGCCTGATCGGTCCGCAGGGCATTCTGCCCGCTGGCGAATACCTTTCTGCCGTGGCACAAAGTTATCCTGGCGCGCATCGCCTCTGGATTGCCCCCACTTTATTTTGGCTTGGTTCCGGTAATCACGCTGTCATGCTGGTTTGCTGGGCTGGCATTATTGCCTCAATTGCTGTGGTTCTCAACCTGTGGCCCCGCCTTGCTCTGGCCATCTGCTTTGCTTGTTTTCTCTCTTTTGTTGCGGCAGCGCAGGATTTCTCCAGCTATCAATCTGACGGCATGCTTTTGGAAGCCGGATTTATTTCTCTGTTCTTTGCGCCACCGGGGCTGCGCCCTGGATTGGCTGCATCGCACGCACCCTCGCGGCTCAGCTTGTTTCTTCTGCGATGGGAATGGTTCCGCATCTACTTTGAGTCCGGTGTGGTCAAACTTACCAGCGGCGACTACTCATGGCGGCACCTGACCGCCATGGATGACTACTACCAGAATTGTCCGTTGCCGACATGGCTAGGGTGGTATGCGCAGCAAATGCCGCACTGGTTCCATGCCGCTACGGCATTCATGACGTTGACCGCCGAACTTGGCCTGGTCTGGATGTTGTTTCTGCCGCGCCGCTTCAGGATTATCTGCTTCTGGATTGTCACGCCTTTCCAGATCGGCATCATCCTCTCCGCCAATTACACCTTTTTGAACTACCTGGTCCTTTGCCTGGGTTTCTTGTTGCTCGATGACGGCTTTGTGCGCTTTATTCTTCCCGCGCGCTGGAAGACATGGGGCGTTAAGCCTGCCGAAGCAGCGAAAGTTGTAACGTTAGCAACACCTGCCGCTCCCTGGTTGCGCCCGGTCTGGCGCGGCGTGGCTGGAATCTATCTTCTCTGGATTCTTTATGCCACCACTGCGCTCCTCTTCGCCATAGTGCCTTATGCTCCGTCATTGCCCACTGCTCCGGCCCGCGCTCTGGATCCATTTCGCATTGCCAATGAATACGGCCTTTTTGCCAATATGACGCATGAGCGCTATGAGATTGAGTTCCAGGGCTCAAACGATGGGCAAAATTGGACAGCGTATTCATTCCGCTATAAACCGCAGGACATCCATCGTGCGCCCGGTATTTATGCACCGTACCAGCCGCGCTTTGACTGGAACCTGTGGTTTGCCTCGCTGGACAATTGGCAAAACAATCAGTGGGTTGTCCTGACTGAAGA
>DASRCD010000259.1:0-17226 GCA_035653315.1 Candidatus Angelobacter sp. | reverse complement strand
GCCGTGTTCACATGCTTTGAGCATGTCTTCAGGATCGACCAAATAGCAGAGATTTCCCACGGGCCGCCTTCCTGGAATTGAAGCAACTCTAGGGTTTCTTTTCCACCGTCAATGATTGAATCTGGTCCAGCGGAATAAAGTCTGTCGGATAGATTCCCGTATAGCAAGACGTGCAGTAGGTGGTCTTCTCACCTTCGGCGCATGCTTCACGCAAACCCTCCAATGAAAGATACGCCAGAGAATCCGCGCCAATGTAATCGCGAATTTCGTCAATCGTTTTATTTGACCCGATAAGCTGGTCCTTGGAAGGCGTATCCACACCGTAATAGCATGGTGAAATTGTTGGCGGACAGGAGATGCGTACGTGGACTTCTTTTGCACCGGCGTCGCGCACCAGGCGGACAATCTTGCGGCTGGTGGTGCCGCGCACAATGGAATCATCCACCAGCACCACGCGCTTACCAGCCAGCAGGCTGCGGATGGGGTTCAGCTTGAGCTTTACGCCGAAATCGCGCACGCGTTGTTCCGGCTCAATAAACGTGCGGCCCACGTAATGATTGCGAATCAGGCCAAAGCGGAACGGCAGCAGCGATTGCGAAGAATATCCCAGCGCGGCCGTCACGCCTGAATCCGGCACCGGCACAACAATATCTGCTTCAACATGCGACTCTTTTGCCAGTTGCCGGCCCATGGCCTCACGGCTGGCCTGCACAGAGCGGCCAAAGATGACGCTATCTGGACGCGAGAAATACACATGCTCAAAGATGCAGGCAGATTGCTTCATCTCCGAGGCAAAATAGCGGGAAAAAGTCCCTTCCGGCCCCACCACAACCATCTCGCCGGGCTTCACGTCACGGTCATAGACCGCGCCAATCAAATCAAACGCGCAAGTCTCTGAGGCAAACACAATTGTGTCATGTCCCGCGCCATTGCCATTAGGAATGCGGCCCATGGAAAGCGGACGGAACCCACGCGGATCACGAATGGCAAACACCCGGTCACGCGTCATTATTACCAGGGAAAACGCGCCTTCAATCCGGCGCAGCGCATCGCACACCGCTTCCGGCAACGTCTGTTCTTTCGATTGCGCGATCAGGTGCACAATCACTTCAGTATCGCTGGTGGTCTGGAAGATAGAGCCTTGCGCCTCAAGCCGGTTGCGGATCTCGCCGGCGTTCACCAGATTGCCGTTATGCGCAATCGCAATCATCCCCTTGTTGCAGTCCACCATGATGGGTTGCGCGTTGAGCACGGCGGAATCGCCTGTGGTGGAGTAGCGCGTATGGCCGATTGCGAGTGAGCCGGGCAGCTTGCCGAGAACAGCTTCAGTGAAGATGTCTGCAACTTCTCCCATGGCCTTATGGACGAAAAGACGGTCGCCATTCGAGGACACAATTCCGGCTGACTCCTGGCCGCGATGCTGCAACTGGTGCAAGCCCAGATAAGCCATGGTGGAGGCTTCAGGATGATTGTGTATCGCCATCACCCCGCATTCGTCTTTAAATTTGTCGCTTCGCTCCACACCGCTCAAGGGCATCTCCTCCGCTAAATCCATTCGGCTCCTGTTGCAAAACTGCTCGGCGCGTGGTCGGCCTCGCAGTTTATTCATCTTCATCTACTTGTCGCTTCGCTCCACGCCGCTTAAGCGTGTCTCCCTTTATAAATACTTCTGCACCTAGCATGGCTGCTCGACGCCGCTCGGGCCTAAAGTCCGAAGTCCCAAGCGTAGCGAGGGAACCCTATTCCCTAAAATCATTTAACGCTGCACCACAAAACGCTATTCAACCCTGAAATTTTTATTGCCATAGCGATCCCTCGCTTATGCTCGGGATTTCAAAAACACTAACTTTTCTGCAACACTTCCGGCACCAAATGCTCAGGCGACTCTGTATGCAATGCATTCTTCAGAGCCGTGTCCCAGACCTGCCGCAGTTCAGACACTTTGGCCGAGACCGCCATTTTGGCGTCAACATTAATTTCTAGCTTTTCAGGAACAGTATGACCGATCCGGTCTGCTCGTACACCCCATTTTACCGTTATAGATTGGATGATTTCAGCCTTTTTCGGGTCGCAACTTATCACAATCCGGCTGGCTGTTTCGCCAAATAGCACAATTTCCGTATTGATTCCATTGGACTTAAGGTTAATCTCTGCTCCCATGCTGGCCGGGAACGCTGATTCCGCCAAGGCCACCGCCAAGCCGCCATCAGAGCAGTCGTGGGCAGAGTCAATGGCATGTTCTTTAATCAGTTCCCGTATGCACTTCTGCAATGCTGCTTCCTGTTTGATATCCAGCGCCGGAGGCACGCCCCAAACCTGCCCTAAAATCTCCTTGGCATACTCTGAGGAACCAAATTCTGCTTCAGCATTTTTGCTATCACCAGATCCGCTCAACAGAATCACTTCGCGGCCGCTGGAGCGGAAATGCGCCGCAACGGCATCCTCCACATTCTCCAGAATGCCTACTATCCCAACCACGGGCGTGGGATAAATTCCTTCGCCCAGCGTCTCGTTATAAAGGCTCACGTTGCCGCCGGTGATCGGCGTTTCCAGTGCTGTGCAGGCTTCAGTCAGGCCATCAATCACTTGTGAAAACTGCCACATGATCTGCGGCTTTTCCGGATTGCCAAAATTCAGGCAGTTTGTAGCCGCCACAGGCGTTGCTCCCGTGCATGAGACATTGCGCGAAGACTCCGCCACTGCATGCATGGCGCCCAGTTTAGGATCAAGCCAGCACCACCGTCCGTTACCATCCAGCGCCATGGCCAAGGCGCGTTTTGAGCCTTTGAGTCGCATCAGCCCCGCGTCTGCGCCCGGACCTTCCACCGTGTTCGACTGCACCATGGAATCATACTGCTCAAAAATCCAGCGCTTGGAGCAGATGTTCTGTGCAGCCAGCAGGCGCTTCAAACTTTCCGTGTGGTCCGCTGCCGTACTCCAGCGCACGCTTTCCGGCTTGGTGCGTGAAACCTGCGCGTTCCATGGCTCCATGGGCCGGTGATACAGCGGAGCATCGTCTGTAAGCGCGGTATTAGGAATATCCGCAACAAGCTTGCCATGCTCCAGCACACGCAAGCGGCTGCCGCTGGTGACCTTGCCCACAATCACCGCATCCAGCTCCCATTTTTCAAACACGCGCAGCACTTCCTGCTCGCGTCCGCTCTCCGCCACCAGCAACATGCGCTCCTGCGATTCGCTCAGCATGATCTCGTAAGCATTCATGCCGGTTTCGCGTTGCGGCACGCGGTCTAACTCAATCTCAATGCCTACGCCGCCGCGCGCGCCCATCTCGCACGTTGAACAGGTCAGGCCGGCAGCGCCCATATCCTGTATGCCGACCACTGCTCCCGTATGCATAGCTTCCAGGCAAGCTTCCAGCAGCAGCTTCTCCAGGAATGGATCGCCCACCTGCACGTTTGGCCGTTTCTGCTCTGAGCCTTCGCGGAACTCTTCGCTCGCCATGGTTGCGCCGTGAATGCCATCGCGCCCGGTCTTTGCTCCCACATAAATCACCGGATTGCCTTCACCCGCCGCCTTGGCATAAAAAATCTGGTCGCGCCTGACCAGACCGAGAGCAAAGGCATTCACCAGCGGATTGCCTGAATAGCATGGTTCAAACTTGGTTTCGCCGCCCAGGTTCGGCACGCCAAAGCAGTTTCCATAAGAAGCAATCCCACTGACCACGCCTTCCAGAATCGAATGGTTCTTATGAATCGTGGCTTGATCCGTTTGTGCGTGCCCCACGTTTACCGTGTGCCCCATCCTTTCCGCGGTCTTTGCGGAAAGGGTGGGATTTGTAATCGGCCCAAACCGCAGTGAATCCATCACGGCAAATGGCCGCGCGCCCATGGTGAAGATGTCGCGCAGAATGCCGCCCACGCCGGTAGCCGCGCCCTGAAATGGCTCAATAAATGAAGGATGGTTATGCGACTCAATTTTGAACGCGCAGGCCCAGCCATCGCCAATATCGATAATGCCCGCGTTTTCACCCGGGCCCTGCACTACCAACTTGCTGCGCGTGGGCAGCCGCTTCAAGTGCACGGGCGACGACTTGTATGAGCAGTGTTCGCTCCACATCACGCTGAAGATGCCCAACTCGGTCAGCGACGGCTCGCGCCCCAGTGAAGCTTTGATGCGTTCATATTCTTCCGGCGTGATGCCGTGGTCTTTGATGACTTCCGGTGTGATCGCGGGAATTTGTGCTGTGGGCATGGGGATAATCTATTTTCGCACGTTTTAGCAGCCCTGTTTACAGCAATGTTGGGGCTGCAAAAATTGCGTGGCAGCAAAACAGGATTTAGGTGGCAGCAGACAGAATTTGTGTGACAGCAGGATTTTCGCCTTCGCTTCCATCTGCAACCGCACTCGTCTTGACTAATTGATCCAGTCCGGAACTCCGTGCTTTATGCCTTGCCGCGTGTCTCTCTGCGACAGCCTGGACGTGCTTCATAAGTTCCGCTTTAGGATCAATTGGTGGAAGCGTTCCGCCGCTGCCATCAGAGAGCGACATGCCGGTGTCATAAAAAGTATGACGAGAGATAGTGCTTTCCATTCCAGCTACGGCGAATACACCTTTGTTGTTGCATTTCGCGCATCCTGCTCCGCCGCAACCGTCGCACAATTCGCCGCCATATAGACCACAGCAGGCCGCAGTCACTGAGATTGAGCCGTCTGCCTCGTGACGATACGCGAGCGCCTCTGCTGTGTGCTGAGCCGTCGATCCATCATCCAATGTAACGGTTGCCGTAAATGAAAAAGCCATATTTTTACCTCGACGGAAGAATATCTCCACCTGTATTGCCGGCCGGCGATCCAAAGCCCGTGCCTGTTCCTCCGCCTCCCGCTGCCGTTGTGATGATACCCACAATAATGATGCCCGGATCTGACGAAAGAATGTGCTGCGATTGTGTGGCGAAAAAAGTTACTACGCCACCGCTGAAAGTTGGGTCTTTAAAGTAAACCGCCCATTTGCCAACAGTTCCGGGATTAACAGAGCCACTGTTATACGATAGCTGCCCAAAATCAAACTGCATGGTAAATGACGCAACATTGATCGTAGAACCCGTGCCAGCCTGCGTGAGCGGGCTTGCTCCTGTGAGAAATCCCTGCACATTCAGAGGATTGTTGCGGAAGCTGCTCGCAAGCCTCAAATTGCCCAGACTGTCCACGGTTGAGATCGAAGTCAGCCCAGCCGAGACAGAGGCCCGCACCGCTTGAGCGATCTGGCTGGTGTCTGAGAAAGCCGCTGGCAAATATTGCAGCAGTGTAAGCTCAATGGTTGGCCGATCTGATCCAGCGCTCAAGTCCGTGCCGCTGCTGTCGCCGCTTCCGTCTTGCGCCGGAATTGTGTACACCGCGTCCCAGATTTCATAATCTGCCTGGAATTCCTCTGTGACCGTGGCATCCACAGTGATGATGTCTCCATTCAATTGCGCGATCAGCGAGCGCCCCTGCGCGTCAACCGCATCCATGTGGCAAAGAATCTTTCCTCCCCATGGCGCAGCATAGGGAGTTGCATCAATACCGAGCGTGCGATTCTTCATGAAAGTCATCAGCCGGCGCACGCGCTCATCTGTGTTGTTGCCAAAGTTGAGGTTGGAGGGCACAAAACGAGCAACTGGCGTCAGATTCAACCCACGCTGGCCAACCGCGAGCTGATGGTTGCCATGGTCCACCACTGGCGCACGCACTGCAAAGCGACTCTCTGGAGTGCCGGCATAGCCATTGCCGCTAACCACGCCGCTCTGCATGAGGATGCTTGTGGTTGAAATATATGCATTGACAGCAGCGCTATATTCAAGCTGCGCACCAAACGCAAAGATAGAGGTGCTGGCATTCGTGATCACAAATTCCGCCTGGACGCTTCCGACCCCCGTCCACGTTGCAGAGTGAGTCAGACTAAAGCGCTGCCATGCGGATGTCACTGTAATCGCAAGGCTCTCAGAATCCGCACCTGGCCGATTGATAAAAAGAGTGACTGCTGTATTTGCAGCCGCCTTCAGCCAGATGCTAAACGTAAAACGCACGCCGCTGGCCGAATTCACAGGGCAGTTCTGGAATATTCCAGCATTGGCCGTTGTGCCAGTTGAAACCGTGTCAGCGTTATTTCCGCCCAAAGGATCAGCAGTTGTGTTCGGAGTAACAGTCACGCCAGTTTGCTTTTGCCACATGCTGTTATCAAATTGCTCTGACATCAGAGCGAAGTTTACTTGCGTAGTCTGCCTGTAAGTAGTGGCAATCGTTCCATCTTCAATCTGCGCGCCCCATGTAAAGATCGAAGTGTTTGCGTTCACTATCTGCACACCCACTTCAACCACTGCGCTTGCAGTCCACGTCGCTGAGTGAGTTAGCGTAAAGCGCTGCCATACAGTCGTAACCGTAATTGTGGCTGTTTCAAGGTCCGCACCTGGACGCGCAATAAAAAGCTTTACTGAAGTGTTTGCCGCGGCCTTCAACCAAATGCTAAATGTGGTTTGAATTCCATTGGTAGAGGGAAGGCTGCTGTCCTGGAATATTCCCACGCCAGCCGTTGTGCCAGTTGAAACCTTGTCCGCAGTATTGCCGCCCAGTGGATCAGTCGTGTTATTTGCAACTACAGTCACGCCGGCTTGCTTTTGCCACGCGTCATTGGTGAAGTCCTCAGACCATGCAAGCCAGTTCGCATTCCCGCTCTGTGCGTAAGTAAACTGATTTGGGGCAGGGATGGCAGCTACAGGAAAAACACCATCAAAGCCAGCATCTTGCACCGATCCGTCTGTTGGAGGGCATACCTGCACATATTGCGCAACTTTAAAAGGATGGTTCGTCTTGCCCACCACCGTCACAGTGCCCTTGCCATCGCGCCATAATCCAAGCCCAGCCGGCGTGTTGATGTCCAGCATGTCTTGCGCGCTCAGATCGTTATAGGTCCCCACAAAACGGTTCTTTGCACCATGCAGGTTTGTCTTGTTGAGCTGGACGTTTCCTTCAACAACGTGATCAGAGGTCAAGATGAAGGTCGAAGCGCGCGGCTTATCCGCCCGTATATAGATCACGCCGGAATCTTCAATCACATAGAGCTGTGACATCATGGCCAATTGCGTGATCACATCCGTGGCGCTTGTTGCGCTCGTGATCGCCAGCGAGGACTCAAAGCGCTTCTGCCCATTGGCAAGCAACGTGTTGCACCATGCTACGGAGTCAGAAAAAGATGAGAAGTCGATGCGCGCCTTTTCTGCTGCCAGCAGATCGCCGCCCGCGGCGGCTGCCGCGCTGGGATTCCATTCCGGCTTCAGCATGGAGCGCAGTATCACATCCAGAATCTGCTCAGCTCCATTCGTGCTGAACGCATATCCAGTCTGATTGCCGCTTGCATCGAACTGCCTCACCTTGCAGCCGCGCAGATCAAAAATAATATCCAGCGTGGCCGTGGGCGCACCCGGATCGGGAGGAACATTGAACATCAGATAGCACTTGCGCGAAAACGTGGTCGGCTGGAAATTTGCCGGCAAAAGATTCCAGAATGTATCTACAAGCTGATCGCCACCTGTTGAATCTGGAGTAAGCCCATGCCCCAGCGTCCCATCCACTCCAGGATGGAAATGCACAAGCGTTGTATCAAGATGGTTTACTCGATTGGCATTGATGAAAAGCGCGTCCATTCCATCACATTCACCTTCGCCGGCAATCCTGATCACCACGCGATTTTTGTTGCTGGTGAGCTGGTGATTCAAAATCTCGTTGCCGCGCCCGCGCACATAGCCGTAGAGCAAAGGCAAATTAATGCCTAACTGCGCATTTGCAACATCTGTGGGATCAAGAGTGACGATTGCCATATTTACTCCAGCACTGGCGCGCGGCCTGATGGTCCGGTGCCAATTGGGCGCGGTACCGGATTCCCGCCACCAATGTTCACAGGCGGCACATTCACAGTGTTGGCAATCGTGGTCAGGATTGCGTTAAATCGCTCCTGCGCTGTGCGTGTCGGGTCCTGGCACGCGGCAAGCGTCTTTGGGCATACGGTTGCGGTCCCGGTGGATCCGCATTGCGGGCTCTTGAATCGCCAAGTGCATTCGGTGGTTTCAATATCAGAGGCCAGGAAATATTGCGTGGGATCGAATAGCTGCGGCTCGCGGAATTCAACCTCATCTTCCTTTGGGTTCTGCTCAGTCAGATAGCAATGGAACTCTTTAATCGCTACATCAAGCAATGGCACCCATATCCGCGTGATCGCCAGCGCTCCCTCAAATTCATGGTTTTGTAGCGCAAGCGCTACGTCCCGCGTGATCGTGTTTCCAGAAAGGTTCTGCAAAATAAGATCGCCGGCATTGGTGGAAAGGTCCCGCGTGCAGGTGAAGCTACATCCGCTTTTGATCCAGCCGTTATAAAACTGATTCGCACCAGTGAACTTATTGGGATACGTACCCTCAAAGTCACTCCAGAAATATTGCGTTCCATCAAATGTCTGGATGTCCAGCAATATCACTGGCCACATGGTGCCTCCTCGTCTCGCGAGAAATGCCTCTGTGCCGGCAGGAAGAGTGCGTGGCATTAACGCATCACCTCAATCGCGTCATAAACAACGGTGTTGGCTGAAGATGCCGCGTTCTTTGTCCCGGTGCAGCGGAGCTTTACGCGATGGATTCCCAGCGAGACATTTTGCTGCGTGAACAGCGCGGCGCTCGCCGCCGTCGCGGCCGCATAAAGATCAACGGTACCGAGGACTGTGCCATCGAGCGAGATTTCAACAATGCCGAGGTTCGCAGCTTTCAGGGACCAATAACGGAAGCCGTATCCAAAGTAAATGATCTCCGCAATGTCATTGGTGGTGGCATCGAAAGAGTAAATTCCATTCTTTGCCGACGCGTTTACCTGATCAGTGCTCCAGCCCGCGCCGGTGTATTTGGGCTGATCATCGCCAAATCCATTCTTGGGATAAATAAAGATCGAATCCACTCCCCAATTGCTCGGATACTGAAACATGGGCAGCCCAGGCAACTCCACAAATTGGGCCTGGACCGTGGTTTGATTGTTGGCATCGTGCGAGTACTGCGGCTGATCAGCGAACATTCCGCTGAAATAACGGTTGCGCTCCCAATCCACGTAGGTAAAAAAATCATTCTCGTACTGAGCAAACCACTGCATCAGCGCCTGGTAATCCGTACTCAAGCGCTTGCTGAAAGTAAGAGAGTGAACGCGACCTCTAGTGGCAAGCTTTTTCATATAAACCTTGCCACTCTTCGGCTGATAGCGCGCATTGATCTGCGGATCCTGAAAAGGAATTGGATAATCAGGATTCAGTGAGCTTGAGGGACTTGGATTCAAAATGTTCTGCTCGCTCATCAGCTATTGCCCTCCGCATTCCAATAACGATTGAGAGCCTTGCTCATGCTCTTCGCTCCGCCAGCGCGCGCCCATCTGTCAAAGCTTGCCGCGTCCATGGTTTGCACATTCCAGTAATGGTGGTGGACCGTTCCACCTGGTGATCCTCCCGCATTCATCCTTTCCAGCGTGTCGCGGTTTTTTGCCGTAGCCTGCGGAGACATCACATACTCACCGTGCTTCAGCACTGCAAGCAGTTCTCCTGGCTTAGTCGTCCATGCGCTCATAGCGGCAGATACAAATCCACCATCGTGAAACTGCGGAGGGCCAAACGTGAGGCCGGCACGGCGCGTGCGCTCGGCCTCATCGTCATTGATCTGCTTTTCAGCGGCATCAATAGCAGGCGAAATGACTTTATTCATTTCATCTTTGCCTTCGCCCTTTAGGGATTTCATCTGGTCCTGCGCCTGGCTGCGCAACTGCTCTAAATCGCTCGTTGCGGTTGCATAATCAAGGCTATGGTCTTCATACTGCGTGACCACTGAGCTGATTGCCGGCTGAACCTGCGAAGTGAAATAGTTCTGCGCAGCTTTCTTTCTTTTGCTGCCTCCAAAGATTCCGCCGAATATTCCGCCAATAAGTCCGACCAGGCCGCCTACCAGAGCGCCAATAGGTCCGCCGACGAGGAAGCCGCTCAGCGCTCCGCTGCCGATACCGGCGAGTGAACCGAAAAGTCCGCCGCTGTTTGATCCCACTCCAAACCCGAGCAGCCCGCCGATAGCGCTCCCAACCAATGCGCCGCTGGCCGCCAATCCAATTGAGCCATACAAAGAGCTGATAACCCCACCAAGCTTTCCAGTGACCAGCAAGCCCATCAGCGCGCCGCCGATCTGTCCAGTGGTTCCTCCAACCTTGCCGCCTAGCAATGCCGTTGCAATTCCGCCAAGGCTGATCAGTCCATTTGTGATTCCACCCTGGAACAGGCCGCCAAAAAGACTGTTCTTGCCTGAAGCAGCCGCAGATGTGGCAATCCCTGCCGAAGGCGCTGCGTTCAATACCCCCGAGCTGGTAAGGCTTGCCGTGGTGAGTGCTCCACCCGCGCCCGGCGCAACGCTGAACGGAGAGCCAATGCCAAATGTAGTGTTGAAAATGGAATTTAAATCCGGCGATCCGGTAGCCGCTGCCGTTGCAGATGATGGAGCAATGCCGCCTCCGCTGGCGCTCAAGAGAGGCACACCGCTGAATGAAGCGCCCGCCCCGGCAGGTATCTGCGCGCTCTGCGAACTCGATCCGCCGAATAAGCCTCCAAGCAGGCTGCCAATCCCGCCTGCCGCAGATCCGCCGCCCGCACCTTGCCCCAACTGCGACTCCATTGATCCAGGGCCAAACAGGGCAGTTCCAAAGAGGCCGCCAAATACTGACTTCATCTGTTGGCTGGTGAGGATCCACTGTGCAAGGATCTCGAAGAAAAGCTTCTCCATGTTGCTGATAATTCGTTTGCCAATGTTGCCGCTACCAATATCGTCAAATACTGATTGCAAATCTGACCCTAGCTGCTCAACGTTCCTTTTGTTCTCTTCCGCGATGCGCTGATTTGTTGTAACAATAGCGTCATAGCGCTTCGCATCCGCAATTTGATTAATCGCTACAATCTGATCAGCGGTTAGGTTTTCCGCGGAAAGCTCCTTGATCTTTTCATCCTGGATGGCGCGCAGTCTGCGATTCAACTCAATTTCAAGCTGTGCGGTCGCTCTTTGCCATTCCGGCACAACCGCAAGCGCCGCGTCCTCTTGAGCGGTTTTAAAGTCCTCAGTTGCCTCGTCCTGAAGCTCTTTGGTTCTGCGCATCCGGTCTTTCTCAGATTGAACTAGCTGGTTATCGAGTTCAATTGCTAATGCAAGTTCACGAGCATTAAAATTGTCGTCGTCAATAAGACCGCGCTGTTTAAGATCAAAAAGTTGGGCATATTTAAATTGAGCGCTGGCAATGAGCGCGGCGTCATTTTGAAGACCTGAAAGGGTGGCCTCATTCTGGAGTTGAGTGGTTTCCTGCTGCTCCTGCCTCTGGTATTCGGCAATCTGCTGATCAGCCTTTTGTGCAATAAGTACGCGTTGCGCGTTAGCCTCTTTTCGGCTGATCAAGGATTCGGCCTGCAATCTATTGACGTCATTTATCTGGTCCACTTCCGCCTGATATATCTTCGCAATACCTACAAGTCCGTCTTCCACAACCTGATGCCGCAACGAGATCGTTTGCTCAGCATTCTGCCGCGCGAGCGTTAGCACGGCATTGTTGTAATCGGCCTCGTGCGCCTCCAGTTCGGCATTGGCTTTCTCTTTATCAAGTACCTTCAATGACAGATACGTTTTACTGTTTTCGTAGTCCTGGAGCTGCTGCTTCGCCAAAGCATAGCCCTGCAATCCGGCCTCATTCTGTTTGGCCGCAGCTTCGTCTTCTAATTGGTTCATCTCCTGTTTGAGCCTAGTCATCTGCTCAAGGACCTGCCGCTGCTGATCTTGTGCTACCAGAGCTTTAGCGGAGAGATCAGCGCTGGCCATGGCATTAATAACACCCGCCCCAAGGAGAGCAACTAGCTTCCCTTCCAGCGTGTTTTGCATTGCCATCAAGTCTTTGCGTGAAGTCTCAATGCTTGCCGCACCGTTGAGAATACCGACCTGTTTAACCAGCGCGGCATTATTTGCCTGCGCAGTGGCAAGCGTTTCAGGTTTTATGAATGCTTCCTTGCTGGCCTCAATCGTAGCCTGACGAATTTCTTTAACTTTTTCTGTATATCCCGCAGCGTCGTCCATCAGATCTTTGATCTTGTCGCCCATCTCGGCGAGCACAGGAAGCGCTGCTGCGAACTGACTCACTCCCAGCCCTGCCGCCAGTAGCGGCATTAATACAGAGCTTTTAGCGAGTGCTTTTTCGAGCGCACGCGGCATCTCTACCCCGAGCGTCTCGGTGAGCAGCGTTGCCGCCTGGTGCGCCTTTGTCTCAGATGACTCAATTTCACCAAATCCGTCTGCCACGCCCTTAAAGCTTCCCAGGCTGTTATTCATGCTGGAAACAAAGGACTGCCACTTCTGCTTCATGGCATCGATCACAGAGAGTGAGCCGCCTGGATCAATCGTGAGTGACAGTTGTACGGGAGTGGCCATTGATATTTACCGTCTGCCTGCGTTCTTTCTCATGCGCACAGGGCAGAGATGCGCTGATCCGCGATCATTTCTGACGCCGCAATCACTGCACGCCGGATATTCCTTCTCAAACTCGTAACGCGCTCTGGTGATTGCCACCAGTCCATCTGCTTCAGCGGCCGTGAGGTCCTCGAATTCAACTCCAGCCGAGATATTTTGTTTGAGCCACATGAGATAAAGCACATAGTCGTAATAACCAGGTGACATCTCGTGTTTTGGATAAATTTTTGCGAGCTGAGCATCGTCGCCTAACGGGACTTCCCGCAACATCTGCTCAACCCGCTCGTTGCTGAGCGATTGAATAAACAATTCCTTGGCCGCTTTCGCCAGCCCTTCCGTATCCTGAGAAACGATGATCATTTGTCAGCTCAGTCACATTCTCCACAGGCTCGTGATAGCCATACGCATCGCACACTCTCGCCGTCCCCTCCAGTAGCTCTTGCCAGTATGGCGACGGCGAGATCATTCTTTTACTTACTCCTGCACTGCCGGCGCGTTAGAAATGCCGCTGAAGAGCGCCTGCGCAGCCATCAGTTTGTGGTGCCCGTCCATTTCGCGCCGGATCTCTGCGACATCGCTCAGCGCCTGCCCGCCAATGCTGTAGCCATCAACCGCAAGGATTAGCTTGTCGTAAAGTTCGAGCAGCACCTTGTGCCTCTTTGCATGGATCGTGGTGCCGTTGCGCGTGCCGCCAACAACTTTCGATTGAGCGCCTGCGCGATAAAAGCGGCGCTTGTCTTCTGCCGAAGGCGGAGCAAAGAAATGCAGCAGTCCCTTGTATCCAGTCGTCTGCGCCGTGTTTTCCGTAATGGACCACACAGCATCGAGAGAGATTTCAACGCGCTCTGGATCAAAAGGCTGATCTGATTCAGCTTGGCTAACCGTGCAGGACCTCAATGCCCAGCTCGCAGCGTGAGCATGGCGCGGAAGCACTCGCGTCTGCCAGTCGGGCTTTGACATAAACTCGCCGCGGTATCCCTCCACTTTAACCAGGCAGCGCTCGAAAAGCTCAATGCCGGCTGTGTCCAGGTCAAGCTCATTTACTTCAGCCCGCTCCACGTTGCGCGAGGTGTAATGGATTCCATCGAAATAGAGCATCCAATCCCCCTGGGTAATTCTCCTGAAGTGGAACGTGTAAACAAATTTGCCGTCTTTGATGGCGATTACGCGCGGCTGATCCAGCGCGAGTACTGCGTTTTTCTTGTCCGCATCCATGCGGTTTCTCCTTTTTTGAGCTAACAGTTAACGTTAATCGTTGAAACACTCAACGATGAATCTAGGCTGCCACCATGTAAGCGCTCTGGTTATTTACCAGCGTCGCCTGGAATACTTCCTGCCCTGCCCACTTGATTACGTCCTGATCGCCCGCCGTCAATGGCCACACCACTTCCTGCGAGTTGGCGCTTGCAGCCGGCGCGATCAAGTACGTGCCAGGGAAATCCATGGTGAGGATTTGCGATGCGCCGCTATTGGTCTTAATGCGGACCATGCGCAACGTGTCATTAGTGACCAGCGTGCGCATGTCGTCCGTGGACGTTGCCCGCACCTGCAAGCTGAGATTCGCGCGCTGCTTAAATACCTTGGTTGTGGTGGAGAAGAAGCCTCCGCCCGGCGCACGGTTGGGCTGGAGATCGGTCACAATGTGAACGTTCCAGTCCGCGACACGGTCCCTGATGCTGACGATAGCCGTGGTGTCAGTAGGCAGTGCTGCGCCAGCGGTAAAGCCGGTGTTTGGCTCCTGGAAGTTTCCACCCGCGGCCCCGATGGTTCCTTGCTTGGTCTCGGTTCCGGTGATATTCGCGGCATAGACGTTAATGCCTGTAACCCCAAGCGGGAAAGCTGCGGGCGCTGTGATCTTGCTCACGCTGTTTGCTGGTACCGCGATGGAGATTTCCTGCGATGCCAGGGTTTCGCCTGCGGCGTTGGTCCAGGTGACCTTGTAAAACGCGGTATGAGCCGCCAACGTGCCAGCGACTACTGTGCTCAGCGTGAACGTGGTGGCATCAGGGCATGGCGGCCCGAGCAGAATGTCAGTATCGGAACCAAACATATATGCCGGCGAGAGGTTCAACGCTGGGAACGCAATCACGCCATCCACATTCTTGCCACTACCGAGCATCTTTCCTTGCATTTGTAGCGGGCCTGATTCCTTGCCGCTGATTTGCAGGTCAGAGATCGCCAGATCCGGGAGCTGGTAAATAACATCATTCGTGTCCTGGAACAGAATGGTTGTCACCGGCACCTGATTGCTGGATTGCAAAAACTTGAAGACATGCGTGAACGGACCGGACCCGCTCACGGTCACAGCACCCAGGGCAAAAGCCAGCGCCCAGCCAATATTGAAGTTGTCCACATCCCAGGTGAAATCAAATTCAGTGGCCTGCATGGTCCGCTGTCTCACGGTTGGCCAGTTGTGGCCTTTGTTCGCGAGCTGCTCATCTGAGTAATAGCTCGGCGTAATGGAAGCAAACGCTGTGCCCGGATTGCGCGGGCGCTGCGTATAGCTCGCTGAAGCAATGGGCGTGAGATATGCGGCCTGCTTGTTCGGCGCAATCGCCAGATTCTTTACGTCAAGAATGTCCTGAGGCTCAAACGCCCAAAGCGTAGCACCAAACAACAGATGATTGACGAACCTGAATAAGCATTTCAAAAAAGTTTTCATTTCCTTCACCAGACTTCCGTTAACTTCAAAAATGTTAAGCAGCAACCTGCGCTGCGGCAGCAGGCGGATCGGGCTGCGGATCTTCCACCAGCTCAAAAAGCCGTGTGCCGGCCATGACGACCTTGCTGAGGATCTTTTCCCACTCTTCCCGCGTGACCGCCTTGATCTCGCCCGGCTGAAATGCGGACTCATGGTTTCCTTCAAGCACGCGCAGAGGACCACCGCCAGTTGATTTCAGATAACTCTCACCAAAAGCCGAGAGTCTTACATTTACAGAATTCATTTCTTTAACCATCCTTTGAATCGTTTTGTTGGCCTACGCAATGGTGCAACCGCAGCCATCGTGTGAAACCGCAGCAAAGGCGCTTGTCCCGCACTCACAAAAGTGACCTGCGGAGGAGGCGGAGGCGCGACTTGCTGCGCCGCAATCGCTTTTGCCAGAAGTGGTATGAGCATTTAGTAAGCATTCACCTCGCACCAACTCATGTTTACGTAGGTCTGCTGAGTAAAGCCCGTTGGTTGTGCATCTTTGCCAATGCGGATGATCAAGCCCTCATTCTGAGCAAGCACAATGGGATAATCCTGCCCGTTGGTTGCATTAAGCAGATCTACAGGCCCCATGCCGCCTGTACACGCCCAGGCTGCCGCCGTCGCTGCCGCACCACCACATCCAATATCCACGCCAGTAAAATTTGGCGCTAACCATGCCAATGCGCTGGCTACAGGGTTTGCATCGAGCGTTCTGGTACCCGCAGTAAGAGGACCTCCGAAGCGCATATCGCTAATCAAGCTGGTACCAAAGCTTGTGCGCATCTTTTGGTTATTGCCTGTGAGCGTTACTGCTGTGCCTCCAGAATCTGACACAGTAAAGCTACGCGCGATAACTGCTTCACGCTCCGCCGCGCCAGAGGTGGATGTTGACGCGGCTGTAGTGGCCACGTTGATGCGTATCCGCATGATGACCATGAGGTGAGTTGAATCGCCCCATCTAACTGAAAAAAGCGGCGCGCCTGCGGTCAGCCCTGAATAGGTGGGGGTTCTCCCATTCACCATGTAACAACCAACAACATCAGGTGGATGTCCATAGACACGGAGATTCCCATGGAGGTCAACAGATACAGCAGCCTGATTGCCTTCAGTGCGCGCGGGAGGAGCGGCATTTGCTACCGCTGGTAGAACGCCCTCATTACTCGCGCCAGGCGCGCCGGCATTGTCACTCTTAAGCGCAGGCTGATTTGCTGATGTTGCAGCGCCTGTAGGAAGTGGAAGCGATGTAACGGACACCGGCTGAGTATCAGAAGGAGTCGTGCCCTTGTAGAACGTGGTGCCATCAGTCAGACGCACGGAAGTAGGCGAAGCCGCAGTCGTGCGGTCCTGCGCAGCGCCGCTGGGAAGCGGCAGGGATATAGCTGAAACGGGCTGCGTATCAGCAGGTGTAGTGGGCTTATAAAATGACGCTCCATCGCTCAGGCGGCACGCATCGGGTGAATTTGCGGTAATGTGCTCCTGGGCAGCGCCGGTTGGTAGCGGCAATGATGTGGCAGAGACTTGCTGTGTTCCAGGCCAATTAACAATTGAGACTGGCTGCGTTGTCGTACCTGTCGGATCCACGCGGATCGGATTAGACGCCAATCCCAGGATACTGCCTGCACCGTCATAGAAAATTACGTCAAGCCCCTGATGGTTTACGCCGCTCGGCGTGCTCGTGACATCAGTTGCAAGAGTTGAACCTTTTGCGCCTCCGCGCGTGATCGCTTTTGCAGCACCGCCTGTAAGCGTGGAATCCTTGGCAACCGGCCCGGCATTGCCGATGTTGACGGTGTTTCCTACAGACGTGGTTTGCCCGAATAGCGACGCGGCAACAACGAGGATGAATAATAGTTTCTTCATGCGATACCTAAATATGTGGGAACAAGCGAAGCGCCATTTCCCTGAAGATCAATAACATTGATACGCACCTGGTCAACGCAGCGCCCATCCACGCTCACCATGTGCGGGCTGCCGTCATTACTCTGCTGCGGACCGCTGAGGCTGAACCAGTTCGCATCCACCGCTCCCTGCAAC
>DASRCD010000258.1:0-6908 GCA_035653315.1 Candidatus Angelobacter sp. | reverse complement strand
TAGTCGGGCCCTAAGAAGGGGATTTTTCGCCTATGGCAAAGCTCAAAATATTGGTCCTGCTGGGGGTAATTGTCGGGAGTTGTTATGTTGCGTGGAACATGGTTCCGCCATATTTCAACAATTATCAATTACAGGATGCTTTGGATGACATCGCGCGCAAGAACAGTTATACGTCATTGTCAGAAGATGACATAAGAAAGATCGTGATCACCAAAGCTGACTCTGAAGACATCAAGCTGAAGGAAGACCAGATACAGGTTACGCGCAGCAACAATGGTCTAGCCATCAGTGTTAAATATCGTGTTCACGTGGAAATGGTAGTGCATCCCGTGGATATTGATTTCACCGCCGATTCGTTGAATAAGCGGATATAATAGAGAAGAGTTACTGACCTTCTCAGGCACCAGCGCTGGTTAACGCTCTGGCCCGCCATGCGTCTGAGAGAATATAACGGCGTGCTCCGCCTGCTTGGACAATGGCTATAAAAATAAAATTTCCTCGTGTTAAAGGTTTACGTGGCAGCCTGCAAAGCCCATTTTTACGGGCCGGATTGGCTGCCTTTCTTATCCTCTCCATCTGCCTGTTCGGCGTTTTCTCGTACTACTACATCAAGTACCAGAAGATTGTCGATAAGCGGATGAGCGGCCCCATCTTCGCCAACACCGCCAAGATTTACGCCCAGCCGCGCAATGTCCGTATTGGACAAAAAGCGGACCCTCGCGAGATCGCCAATTATCTGCGCCATGCCGGATACACAGAAGTTGGCGAGCAGGGAAAATCGAAGCTCGGTGTTTACCGGGTAATGAGCGGCGCTATTGAGATCAAGCCCGGTGAAGCGTCTTATTACAATGCTGAAGGCGCGGTTGTCCGCGTGAAAGATGGGCGCGTTGAGAAAATCGCTTCTCTTGGCGATGCGGGTGACAATCTTACCGCTTATGAGCTGGAGCCCCAGCTCGTCACCGGACTTTTTGATGGCCAGGCGCGTTCCAAGCGGCGGCTCGTTAAATATGATGACATCCCTAAAATCATGGTGGATGCCGTCACTTCCATTGAAGACCGGCGCTTCTTCCACCACAGTGGCGTAAATTATTGGCGGCTTATGGAAGCCGCGTGGGTTGATTTCCGTCAGGGTGGAAACCGTCAGGGTGGCTCTACCATCACCATGCAGGTGGCGCGCGGCTTCTTTCTTTCTCCGGAGAAAAAATTAAAGCGCAAGCTCACTGAGATTCTTATCTCCATTGAGCTTGAGCAGCGTTTTTCCAAGAAGCAGATTTTTGAGCTGTATGCCAACCAGGTGGATATGGGCCAGCGCGGCTCATTCACCATCACTGGATTTGGTGAAGCGGCGCAAGCCTACTTTGGCAAGGATTTAAAAGACATTACCCTGCCTGAAGCTGCCTTGCTTGCGGGTCTCGTTCAGCGTCCCAGCTATCTCTCTCCATACCGCCATCCTGAGCGCGCGCAGGAGCGCCGCAATCTTGTGCTGGAAGCCATGGTGGAAACCGGATCAATTACCCGCGCCCAGGCTGACGTGGCTAAAGCCACTCCGCTCAAGCTTGCTCCGCAAAATGTTGAAGCCAGTGACGCTCCTTACTTTGTTGACCTGATTCGTGAGCAGCTCGTCAACAAGTATTCTGAGGAAGATCTGAACGCGGACGGCTATCGCATTTACACCACGCTCGATCCTAATCTTCAACAGGCGGCTGCGCAGGCCGTCGATGTCGGTATAAAAGAAGTTGACGCGCAGGTAAACAAGCTTCGCACCAAGCGAGTAAAAGTCGGAAAAAACAAGTTTGAAACCAAGTTGGTTCCCGGTCCAATTCCGCAGGTGGCACTTGTGGCGCTCGATCCTCATACCGGTGAAGTGCTTGCCCTTGTCGGCGGGCGCAATTACGGGTTCAGCCAGCTCAATCATGCTGTTGCCAAGCGCCCCACTGGCTCCATCTTTAAGCCTTTTGTTTACGCTGCGGCAATCAATAATGCTGTAACCAATGACCAGCCTGTATTCACCCCGGCCAGCCTGGTGGATGACTCTCCAACAGCTTTCATCAATGGTGACGATGTTTACACGCCCCGCAATTACAAAGAGGAATATCACGGTCAGGTGACGGCGCAGTTTGCTCTGGCGCATTCATTGAACAATGCCACAGTCAAAGTCGCGGAAATGGTTGGCTATGACAAAGTGGCAAACCTGGCCAAGACTGCTGGAATTGTTTCCGTGAAGCCTACCCCGGCAATGGCACTGGGTTCTTATGATGCCACGCCGCTGGATATGGCCTCTGCCTATACTATTTTCACCAATGAAGGGCAGCGGATCACGCCCATCATGGTCCGTTCCGTTCGTGATTCCAATGGCGACGTAATTGATAATTACCAGCCGCAGAAAACACAGGTTCTCGATCCTCGCGTGGCCTATGTGATTACAGACATGCTTCAGGGCGTAATCAATAATGGGACTGCGGCAGGCCCTGGTGGAGTTCGGGCGCGGAAATTCATGGCTCCGGCGGCCGGCAAGACTGGAAGCTCTCATGATGGCTGGTTCGCCGGCTTTACTTCCAACCTGCTTTGCATTGTCTGGGTCGGCTATGATGATTACAGCGATATTCACCTGAGCGGCGCCAGCATCGCCCTGCCTATTTGGACCGAATTCATGAAGCGGGCCGTCGATCTGCCCAATTATTCTGACGTTAAGCCATTCACTCCGCCTCAGGGCGTAGTTGAGCTTACGCTGGATAAAGGAACCAACCAGATTGCTACGCCATCCTGCCCGGATGATTACACTACGGCCTTCATTGATGGCACGCAGCCTACGCAAACCTGCGAACAAACCGCCCACGGCAACATTTTTCAGCGGATTTTTGGCATTGAACCCAAGCCGACACCTACCCCTCCGGCGTCTAATATAACCAGCGGGAACTCTGTCCCGGCCTCAGGACAGTACCAGTCGTCCCAAAACGCGGCCCAAACGCCCGCCGAAGAGAAGAAAAAGAAAGGTTTTTGGGGAAGATTATTTGGTGGTTCTGACGACAAAAAGGATGATAATAAGGAATCCAAACCTGTGGCCACTCCCACTCCAGGTAGGGACAGGCCGCATTAAAGGAGGCCCGCCATGGGACGCTTCAGCCGCTTGTCAGTTCTTTCAGTCTTTCTGGTTCTAACTCTGCCGCTGTTTGCTCAGGAGCCATCTTCAGATGACTCTGTCCGTATCTCCCCTCCACCGGAGAATGCCACTGCGGCAGAACTTGAGTTACAAGGCGATACTCTGCGTTCGGAAAAAGCCTATTTGGATTCCATTGATTACTATCAGGCCGCCATCAAGAAAAATGACAGTGCCGTCCTGCACAACAAGATTGGAATTTGTCTGCTCCTGCTGCGGCGCGATGCGGAGGCCCGCAAGGAATTTCAGCAGGCCATCAAGGCGGATAAAAACTATCCTGAGGCTTATAACAATCTCGGCGCTCTTTATTACAACTCCCGCCGGTATGGCTCTGCCGTAAAGGAATACAAAAAAGCTATAAAACTGAATGGTGAAAGCGCCAGCTTCCACAGCAATCTTGGCACTGCCTACTTCTCGCAGAAAGATTTTGATCATGCCAGCAAGGAATATCTGCGCGCCATGCAGATTGATCCCGGCGTCTTTGAGCGTTCGGCCTCCGGCGGTGTTTCCGTTAAGCTTGTCACCTCCAATGATCTTGGCCACTTCCATTATGTAATGGCCCAGATGTATGGCCAGCATGGTGACCAGCAGCATTGCCGCTTTTACTTGAGCAAGGCCAATGAAGAGGGCTACCCGATCAAGGGCGCGTTGCGCGATAACGAATTTGCCGACCTGCGCAAAGACCCCAAATTTATAGAGTTTGTGCGCTCTTTGAAACCGCCGCCGCTCGATACAAATTGATCTGGCAGTGGTTGTTTATGAATCCTTGAGTTGTAACATTTTGATTGCGAAAAGCGTTGGCTTAGTTGAAGCCACCAATTTCCGGAATTGATATTGCAGCAAGCTAATCTAGAAATAAAACTGGGAATCTGCGGCTTACTTTAAAGGTTTACTGTAATCTTTTTACCTGTCCGGCAACCTTTAACCCAGAGCTGCTTTCTAATCTAAGTAGCTGCCATTACTGGCAGCGAATGAAAAAGAGATCCACCGGTTCGGCGCGTAAGCGTCTAGGCAGGGAAACCGGTGGGTCATTCTTTTTGCTTATGTCTTTATTCGTTGCTTTCATTCCTATTGCTTCATCTCAACCTGCGCTGCCCCATGCAAACCTAAGCTTACGATGTGGTTATCCGAAACTTGAAGCTGAACCGGTGAGATTGAAGTGTTGAGGATCTGCTCCGCTGCCGCATAGTTGTAAGCGGCGCATCTGCGGATAGTTAAACTTAAGTCGGCCTCATCGATGACACCGATTACCGGTTGTCCCGATCGCATGCGATTACCCGATGTTCTACAAGCTATAATCAAACAGGAATAAGCAAAAACATGAACTTGATTGATGGTATCCCGGTGTGGGGTACGCCTGATGAAGGCGCGATTTCCCAGATCAAAACCTGCGCTCAAACCGCGGACAAAGTAGCCCTGATGGCAGACCACCATAAAGGCTATGCAGTCCCGATCGGCGGTGTGGTTGCGTATAGAAACGCCATCTCCCCCTCTGGTGTGGGCTTTGACATTGCTTGCGGCAACAAAGCTGTTTTGCTCGATATGCTTGGTGAAGATTTGCGCAGAAACATCAGCTCAATCATGGACGAAGTCTTTTCTGTGATCTCCTTCGGCGTAGGCCGCAAGAACAATGAGAAAGTAGACCATCCGCTGTTTGAAAACCATCCTGGATGGAAGACCGCTGCCGCTGCGCCTCTCAAAGAGATGGCGCGCACACAACTTGGCACTGTCGGTTCAGGGAACCACTACGTTGACTTGTTTACTGATGAGCAGGACCGTGTCTGGATAGGTGTGCACTTTGGCTCGCGCGGCCTGGGTCATAAGATCGCAACGTGGTTTCTTCGTCAGGCGGGCGCACAGGACGGAATGGATGTTCCGCCCTGTGTCCTTGAAACATCGTCTGATCTCGGGGCGCAATACCTGGAAGCAATGGCTCTTGGCGGGGCTTACGCCTATGCCGGCCGTGATTGGGTTTGCCAGCGAGTAGCGAAAATTCTTGGCGCCTCCATCATTGAGGAGGTCCATAACCACCACAATTTTGCATGGCGTGAAACCCATGGCGGCGAAGATCTTTGGGTCGTGCGCAAAGGAGCCACCCCGGCATTTCCCGGCCAGCGTGGATTCGTCGGCGGCACCATGGGCGAGAAGTCAGTGATTCTTGAAGGCGTAGAAAATGAAGCGGCGAAGTTTTCTCTTTACAGCACTGTTCACGGCGCGGGCCGTGTCATGGGCCGCCTGGAAGCCAAGGGCAAAGTTGGCAAGGATGGTGAAGTAAAGCGTGTCGGCAAAGTCTCAAAAGAAATGATGAATGAATGGGTGACTTCAGCCAAGGTCGAATTGCGCGGCGCCGGCGTGGATGAGTCGCCGCATTGTTACAAAAGGCTACCTGAAGTCCTGGCCGAGCATGGCGATAGCATTCGCATTCTACACACGCTTACGCCGGTGGGCGTTGCTATGGCGGGTGAACGCGAGTTCGATCCTTACAAGGACTAGAGCTTGATCCTTTAAACAATCAGGGGCGCAGGTTCGCGCCCCCGATTCATGCATCTGCTATTTACGGAACAGTCACAAAAACCATTGACCGTGTTCCCGCCCCGCTAGGAAATGGAGAGCCCGCCAGGTTCGCCAGCGTTCCCTGTGTGTAATTGAATGAATATCCACTGATGTTGCCGGAAGAACTGTTTGTGCAAGTGCCATTGGCCACTTGCTTGGGGAAGCAGAAGCTTCCGTTGGTGACGTAAACAAAGCTATTGCTTGGATCAACCACAACACCGTTTGGTTGTGATCCGGTGTGGTAGAGAATGCCTCCATTCAGCAGGCTGATCTGGTCCACATTGCGGTTGAAGTCAAATGGCTCAATCAGGTTGGATTCTTCCGTGTCGGCAAACACGCGCCAGCCCTGGCGGTCAGAAGATAAGGCTTCAAACGAATGCTGCGTGGTAAATGAATCAATGCGTGAAAGCCCGCCGGTAGTCTGGTCAATTCCATACACCTGGATTCCATTGAAGGTTGCGGTCGCGTTTGCGTTGCAGGAGACAAACAGGTTTTTGCCCTGCGGATCAATGGCAATATTGGGGGCCACTATGTTGGTATTGCATTTCTGGATGGTTAGATTCACAGGATTGTCGAGATTGCCCAAAGAGCCATCCGCATTGCGGGGGATGGAGAGGATTGTCTCCTGATTATTACTGTCAGTGATGATCGCGAACACCCAGCGGCCCTTTGGGTCGACGGCCAATGGACCTTCACCGCTTAAATCTTGTCCACCGCCAAATTGAAAGGGAGTGCCAACCTGCGTTAATGAGCCGTCAGCATTTACATGCAGTGCGTCAATGGCCCCGGCAAAAGTTCCTGATCCTTGAATTGTGCCCTGGGCATAGATGGTGTTTCCGGCTGCATCATTTACGATCTGGCCAACTAGAAATGTTACTGCGCCGAGTTGCTCATAAGAATGCGAGAACGTTAGTGCTCCAGTAGTTGGATTGATGGCGAAAGTTTGCAGGCCGCACCCAGGACATTCTCCGCCGCTCACAACCAGAAATTTGCCGCCCGCTGATGAAGCCAGATAAGCCGGCGCATCATTCTGGAATGGCGATCCTCCAGTTTGGGTTAAAGCTCCAGTGGTTGTATTGAGTTTGTAAATGGAAATGCTGCCGCCGAGTGTATTGGCCGTATAAGCAAAAGTGGTTTGAGCTGATGCTGCCGTGCCCAGGCCAAAAACAAGGGCCATGGCCGCAAAGACGAAGTGACA
>DASRCD010000257.1:0-7147 GCA_035653315.1 Candidatus Angelobacter sp. | reverse complement strand
TTTCATCAGCAAGGCGTTATCAATGTTTACAGCATCCATCCGCAGACAGGAAAGCTGGTGTTTTCCAGCCAGACTGCGGCTGACGGTCTGGGAACAGGAATAGCGATGGACCCAAGCGGCAGATTTTTAATTGGAGTTTTTAGCGATGATACCGGCGAGCACCTGGCCGTTTATAGCGTGAACTCCGCGACCGGCGCGCTTATCCGCGTACCTGGCAGCTACCCTGTCGGAGCAACCACGCGCCCAACGGACATCCTGATTACAAGCTTCTGAACGAGGCAAAAAATTCCCGCCCGCTTCATGCCGGGCGGGAATGCCTCTGGCCGGATTGCTTACCGAATGTTTAGCGGGCAGGCAAATGCAATCTTGTCCCGCTGACCCATACAATTACATTGAGCAATAAGGTAATAGCAGCGGCAATCAGCAATCCGCGCGCGGTTTTAGGCTTGCCACTGCGCTGCAATAGCCGCCAGATTGGGGCCACGTAGCCGATCTGCACCAAGCCAACTGCTCCAACCAGCACATAAATAAAAGCCAGCAGTTGAACATCAATGACAAGCAGCAGCCAGCCGATTCCCAGCTCTGTGATATTGAGAAGCCAGCAAACCGCCATCCCGGCAAAAATGCTTCCTTGGCTTTCGCGCATGAGTATCTGATCAATTCAAACATAAAAGGCCTGCCGGTGCTCTGGCAGGCCCTTCAGTTTCAAGTATCAATTTTCCGACTACTAACGACTTACTGCGCCAGCTCTTGGGTGATCACTGCTCCGCCCATGGAAGCCACCACGGCAGATTCTTTTACTGGCTTCCGTGAGTCTTTGGCCACCCACAAGGTTTCTTTGTCGCCTCCGCCATCTCCGGAGGTAATCTCTACTTTGTACGCATCAAACGTGCCGGCGGGGACCGTGACTTTTTCCATGCCTGCAACCTTCAACTGCACCACCTTTACTTTCTGCTGCTGTACATCAAAGTTCCGATACGTAGTAGTGTAGCCATCAGCCAGCGGCAGGCATGAGAGCACCTGCTTGGCTCCTGCGCCATCGGCAAACATAGGGCCTTCCAGATCAACGGAAATCGGGCGGTCCTGCCCATTCATGTTCATGTTTCCGGCAGCTTTGTTGCCTGCAAAATTGAGATCAATGGTGACCGGCCCCTGTTTTACGCCAATCTTTTTAGTAATCAGTGTGCCCTTTTCCATGGAAGTAGTCTGTGTAATCTGACCGTTCGGAGTATCAATCACGTCCGTAGCAAGCCAGGCGCCGCCATCTTCTGTAATGGTGGTTGAGACGTTGAGCGGCACTTGCTGTCCACCGGCCTCAAGCATGGCTTTGTATTTGAATGTGCCCGGCTGTAAATCAACCGCTGGTTTGGGTACGCCAACCGAACTCGCGTCAACCTTCTTGGCCAGCACCACGGTCTTTGGATCAACCGTAACTTCTTTCAGCCGTGCCACAACTTCCGGCGTGCCGCCTTCCTGCGCTCGTCCGCCCAAATATTTAGCAAAAAACTTTTCCGTTGCCATGAGGCTGGCCATATTGTTGACCGGCCGCGCAAAGCCATGACCTTCATCTGGAATCAGAAGGTATTCCACCGGAAAGCCGCGATCCCGCAATGCAATTACGATCTGCTCTGATTCGGCATGGTTCACCCGCGGATCATTGGCTCCTTGTGCAATCAGCAGCGGCGTTTTGATTTTGTTTGCTGAAGTCAGAGGCGAACGCTCCTTAAGCAGGGCTTTGCCGTCTGCGGTTGTAGGATCGCCCATGCGCACGTAGAACATCTTGCGAATGGAATCCCAATAAGGAGGAATGGATTCCATTAAGGTGATCAGGTTGGAAGGGCCAAACAGGTCCACAGCAGCAGCATAGAGATCAGGCGTAAACGTAACGCCAGCCAGCGTGGCGTAACCGCCATAAGATCCGCCAAAGATGCCAACACGCTTGGGATCGCTGATGCCTTTGTCCACCAGGTATTTCACGCCCCAGGTAATGTCATCCTGCATGGTGCGTCCCCATTGCAGGTTTCCGGCATTCAGGAACTTCTTGCCGTAGCCGGTAGAACCGCGGAAATTCGGGCTAAGCACCGCATATCCGCGATTGGCCAGGAATTGCGCGTAGCTGTTGTAGCCCCAAATGTCGCGCGCCCACGGGCCGCCGTGCGGAAATATGACTGTCGGCAGATTTTTGGCTGGTACACCCTTCGGCAGCGTGAGGTAGGCAGGGATTTCCAGACCGTCTGAGGACTTGTAACGCACCGGCTCCATTTTGGCCAGCGATTCACGCGGCAGTTTTTCACGTACGGTGAACTGCTTGGCCAGCTTGTGTCCCTTGCGATCAAAGATGTAAGTGATGCCGGGTTCAGTGTCACTGTAAGCGGTAACTACCCAGGTCTGCTGGTCGTGTGTGCGTGAACCCAGTCCAAGTTCCATACCCGGCAGCTTATTCTCCAGCCATTTGTAATCACTTTCAAAGCCTTTATCTTTAAAGTATCTTCTCTGCTTATCGTCAAGATACATTGTGTAAAGCAGCTCATCCGTTGCTTCAGAAAAATCCGCGCCGCTAAAATCCACGCGCTTGAGCGGGTCAAATTCCACGACTTCCGTCTTGCCGGTAGCCGGGTCGAGCAGCGCCAGCCCAACCAGGTCTACGTCATCACCTTTGTTGGTTTCAAAATAAACGTGCTTATTGTCATGGGTGAAAGCCAGCACTCCGCAGGTTTCCGTTACGGTGCAGGAATAGATTTGGGTGAACTTGTCGGGATCCACACGCATGATCTCCGTATCACCGTTGTCTGCCACGCGCGACGCAAGGCGAAGCTGTCCAGTGTGATCAAACGACCACGCGGTAATTTTCTCAGTGTTCTTGCGGAGCAGCGTTTTTTCGCCGGTGGAGAGCTTCAGTTTGTATAGATCGTGCCAGGCTTTGTCGCGGTCATTCAGGCCAATGTAAATCGTGTCCGGGTCAATTTTAGGAAGATCGACAATCTGAACGCGCACGCCTTTCAGTCCGGTCAGATCGCGCGACGCGGGAGCTTCCGCTCCGGCAGCCGGTTTGGCGGCTGGATCCACGGCATAAATATTGAAATTTTCATCACCGTCATTGTCTTTTATATAAAGAATGTATTTGCCGTCGCGGCTCCAGAAGTAGCCTGCCACAGGGCGTTTGGCTTCTGTGGTCATCAGACGGGCCGCGCTGAACGGTTCATCTATGCCTTTTACATAAATGTTCCGTGTATCTTTCCAGGGTTTAAGAAAAGCAAGGTATTTACCATCGGGAGAAATCTCCGCCGCGGCAATCTCAGGATTACCAAAAAGGATTTCGCGATCAATCAGCGGAGGCAATCCGCTGGCGGCGGAAGACTTTTTGCTGTTGTCTTTCGCTCCCATAGCGGTGACGAACAGCACAAGGCAGAAGAGACTCGTGAACAATTTATTCATGGCAGGAACATCCTTTCTCTCAAAGAGAGCCGTCGGCAGTCATAAGTGGGTACAGAGAATTGTGAGCGCATCCGGCAATTGCTGTCCAGTAATAAGGGGCCTTACTTTTGATCGACGGACCTCAGCCGTAATAACAGTACGGGGAAGGGTGTTCAGGGTTCCCCGGAATTGCTCTTTTCGTTCTATAGACGTTATAGAGCTGGGTGAAATTAGCGAGTGATTGTCGGAAATAGAGGCGCGGATCAATCGCACGCCAACAGGCATTCGGGAGCCTGTCGCAACATGGGAAAGACAAGGAATGTCAGTGGAAACTCTAAATGTTAAGCCTATTCCTGCCGCAGCGCCTCCGTTGGGACCACCTTGGTAGCTCGATGCGCGGGAACGTAGCACGCTAGTGCCGCCGCAGAGGTCAGGACCAGCGCCGCCAGAATTACTGTGACAGGATCGTAGGCGCTAACGCGATACAGAAGGCGAGAGAAGCTGGAGAAGGCGCGTGTGAGAATCAGGCTTGCACCCAGGCCAATCACGATCCCTGCGAGAGTCATCCGCAGGCCTTGCCCAACCACCATGCGAAAGACATCGGCCCGTTGCGCGCCCAGCGCCATGCGGATGCCAACTTCGCGTGTGCGCTGTTGCACCAGATTGGCCAGCAATCCATAAATTCCGACAGAAGCCAACACCAGGGCAAGCACGGCAAAAATCCCCAGCAGCACCATGGGGAAGCTCTGTTGGCCCATAGACGTGGCCATGCCTTGTTGCATGGTCTGAACGTCATAAATTAGCTGTTCACCGCCCGATCCATAGATGGCGGATTTGATCTCAGGCAGCAGAGAGGCAACCGGCAGATGCGTGCGCATCACTACGGTGGTCAAAGGATGCATGACGGGCAGCCACTGGTCGGAAAGCTGATAGAACGGCTCGTAGACCTGCACGCGCTCATAGGGACCCGGATTACCAAGGCTCCAATGCTTCACATGTCCTACAACGCCCACAATACGGACAGAGCCCACGCGGGGAACAGTGAAAGTGTGCCCGAGCGGATCTTTGCCGGGAAAATACTTGTCCGCCATCGTGTCATCAATGATTGCCACCAATTCGGATTGCAGAGTGTCGGCCGGAGTGAAGGAGCGGCCGCGAAGCAGGGAAATTCCCATAGTCCGGAAATAATCGGGGCCAATAGAAAATGTAAGCGCGCGGGGCGCTTCGGCGATTGAGCTTGGCTCGGTCGGCCCGACCCAGAACGGCACTCCGTTGTCCACGCCGCTGAGCGGAAGCAGTGTCGTGAGATCGGTGGATTGAACGCCAGGAATCGCGCGAAGGCGGCTGATCAGGTCCTGGTAGGCGCGTCGCATGCTCGCCGGCGTTTGGCTGAGCTGGGGCGACAGACCGACCTTGAAGGTGACCAGGTTTTGGCTATCGAACCCGGGATTTGCTTGCGATAAATAAAGAATGGTGCGGAAGAGCAAACCGGCGCACACCAGCAGGACCATGGTCAGTGAGGTCTGAAGAATTACGAGACTCCGCTGCGTGCGATGATGCTCGCGCGTGGAGCCGCGGCCTGCCTGCTGCAATGATGGTTGCTGGTTTTTGTTCCACGTCTTGAGCGCGGGTAGAAGCCCAAAAACAATGCCCACCACGACTGAGGTGCCCAAGGTAAACAGGAGCACGGCCGCGTTCACGCCAACGGTTTCAGCCCGCGGAACCTCGCCCGGCACGGCAGCCAGAACAGGCTTCACTCCAAACTGCGCCAGTGCGAGTCCCAGACCACCGCCCGCCAGCGAGAGAATGATGCTCTCACTCACGATCTGCCACACGATTCTGGAGCGCTTTGCGCCCAGAGCCGCGCGGATGGCGAACTCCTTCTCGCGTCCGGCGGCACGGGCAAGCAGCAGGCTGCCCACGTTGGTACAGGCGATCAGCAGGACAAAGCCAACTGCACCCAGCAGCATCAACAGGGTACCGCTTACGTCACCAACCAACGCCTCTTTGAGCGACTGGACGCCGGCGCCCAGACCCTGATCGAATTTGGGATAGAGCTCGCCCAGGTTCTTCTGCACGACGCTAATGTCGTTCTCGGCCTGCGCTATGGTCGCACCAGGCTTAAGGCGGGCAATGGCGACAAAAGCATGCGTGCGGCGATCGTTGACGATCAGAGGATCGCCCTGGTGCACCGGTGTGCACACATCGATAGGCCCGCCGAGATTGAGTGCTGAAGAAAAAATTCCGACTATGGTGTAACTGGCGCCATCGAGCGTAATGGGCTTCCCCAGTGCAGCAGCATTACCGGAGAAGCGCTCTTTCCAGAGCCGCTCGCTGATCATTGCCACCTTAGCGCCGCCTGCCTGGTCTTCTTCAGGAGAGAAATCGCGTCCCAGAACCGGCGACATGCCCATAGTTTCCAGAAAGCCGGCGGAAATTTCCCAGCCGCCAACATGCGCGGGTGAGCCGGGGCCGGTAATGTCAAACGAGCGTGGCGTGAGAGCTGAGATCGACTGGAATGAATGCGTGCTGCGCTGCCAGTCCTGAACGTCAGGATAGGAGGGCGAGATGTAGCGCCCCAGCGGGTTTTTCTCCCAGACAATGACCAGATGTCCGGGCTCATGGTAAGGCAGAGGCGCGAGCAAAACACTATGGACAACGCTGAAGATCGCGGTGTTGGCGCCGATGCCCAGCGCGAGTGTCAGCAGGGCTATGGCGGAGAATCCAGGTGCTTTTTTGAGGGTGCGAAGTGCATACCTGAGATCGCGCCAAAAGATTTCCATATTGCGCCTCCGGAGCCAGCCACAACTTAAGGATGCGACTAGAGTGCTCCCGCAGAACGCTCTTTGGAAGTTAAGTTTTGGCAAGATGCGCTGCCGCCAGCCCTTCCCAAAATGCGCGTCCAGCGTAATAATAACTGGCTAATTGGTACTTATCTTCGTCCCACTGGAGTTCCCGGACCCTCTTGACCAGTAGCCAGCAGTCTTAGTAGAACATTCCGATTCGATGTCGGCTGTCAGTTCTGGCCGGGCTCCGTTTGTTGAAGGAGGCACTTTTGAAGGTTTACGAAGGCAAGGATATCCGCAACCTCGTTGTAGTAGGTCACTCCCACTCAGGCAAGACATCCCTGGTTTCAGCCATGTTGTTTACTGGCGGCGCAACGCCCAAACTGGGCCGCGTAGATGACGGCTCAACCGTCACTGACCATGATGAAGAGGAAGTCGCCCGGCAGATGACAATCTCCACCTCCATTGCCTCACTGGAGTGGCATAACACCAAAATCAATCTGTTTGATTCGCCCGGCTTCACCATGTTTGCGCATGAAGCCAAGGTGGCCATGTCCGCCGCGGAAGCAGCGCTGGTTGTGGTGGATGGAGTTTCGGGGGTGGAGGTGGTCACGGAAAAAGTGTGGCAGTATGCGGAAGAGATCAACCTGCCCCGCGTAATCTGCGTGAGCCGCATGGACAGAGAGCGCGCCAATTATGAAGCAGCACTGCAAAGCCTGGTGAACGCTTTTGGCCGTCTGGTGGTCCCGGTGCAGATTCCCATTGGCAGTGAAAAGAGCCTGAAAGGCGTGGTGGACTTGGTCACGATGAAGGCTTACACCTACGACCTTGGGGGCAATGGCAAGGGCAAGGAAGGGCCGATTCCCGCTGAACTGGAAGCTGCGGCCAAAGAGGCGCATGAGAAGCTGGTGGAGATTGTTGCCGAAGGCAAAGACGAGTTAATGGAA
>DASRCD010000256.1:0-2985 GCA_035653315.1 Candidatus Angelobacter sp. | reverse complement strand
CGCCTTTTTTTCTAGATTACCTGTATAGTAGCCAAGCCTGCTTTAGCGATGTCGACCTCGAGCAGGTTGACTACGAGCGATTCCCGCTGATGCGGAAAGTGGAAATTCTGACGATCACGCTCGAGGCCGGCGAGTTTCTGTTCATTCCCATTGGATGGTGGCACTGGGTCAAGGCGCTTGAGGTCAGTATTAGCGTTTCATTCCAAAACTTTATTTTCAGCAATGGCACCATAGTTTTGGAGCTCCAATGACATCAGGAAAGACCACAGGAACTGATCCCGGCAAAAAGCAACGTCCTAGCCTGTCGTATTTGGATCTTTTTGAAGTCCCGCCCGGTAATACTCTACTCCATGTGAATTATGATTCCCATGGAGCAGGGGAATGGCTCCGCAACTCAAGGTCTATGATGCCGTCTCAAAAGTTTCCGGGCTGAGCGGATACGCCACCATTGTGAAAGTGGAGTCAGTTGAGGGCAAGCTATGCAGTGACTGAGATGCATGCCATCCTCAATGAATCAGCCCCTCCGCGTACCCAGGCAGGTTCCGGCAATCTGAAATTTACCTGCCGCCAAAAGCTGAGATCGTTTCGGCGATTGCTGCTGGACCTCAAGGCACCGTTGTTGCAGTTACTCCTATTCCTGATAAGAAACAACCAAAATGGCTACGCCATTGGCTTTCCTCTTCTCCCGGGGATGACGCGCTATGCCATCCATTACCGTGTAGCTTTGAGCAAATCAATCGTCTTTCACCCAAGGCTCAGTTATCCGACCAGCCAATTTAGCGTGATCTTCCCACAATCCATAAAATTCACGGCGCTGGAACCGGATGGATTTCCCCGCGGTAAAAATGGATTTCATCGCATTATCGACCGTGAAGGCGTCTGGGTGCAGGTAATAAGCTAGCTCAAGTCGGGCCAAATGCCGGCCTTTGTGCTTTCCGGCAGAGATGTGTGCTGCCGCCGATGCAAAATATGGCTGGTAGCGCGCCTTCGACCATTGCAGCGATGACAAACGCGGCAATCACCCATGTCGCTGGCCGGGACACATCCTTAATTCCGTCGGGAAAAATTATCGAACGTATGACTTAGCAAAAACTGTCCTGTGACAGCGCAGCGTTCTAACCAACTGAACTACGTCCCCAGCTTGTTTTCATTAGGTTGGAAGGAAACCCTTGATTTTCCTGACTTTACTTACCATCCATAGTGTCGCCTGTTTTCATCATTTCCACCCCGTATAACCGAATTCCAGGTGTTTTTGGACAGGAAATGAACAGGAAGTTAACCCAAATCCAGTCCTGTTCAGAAGACCGCATCTGTCCATGCGCGGTGAAATAAATTGTAACAGAAGATGTTGAAATGACGGCACTTGGTCTCGCAAAAATTTCTTTGCAGAACATGGGGTGGGCGGCTGCCATTAAGAACGTAGCCTCGCATTCAATATCACTGTAACCAGTGAGCTAAAGCATATAAGCACAACATCGATTTTTCAAAGATTTGTCCTCCAATCCAAACACAGCTCGCTCATCGATGTCAGTTGCGAATTGATTGCATACTGCTATGCGCTACGGATGTGATTTTGCTTTCCATCTAGTCCCCACGAACAGCAATGTGATCCTAAAGCAAAAGCGCCGGACGAATCCGGCGCTTTTGCGTAAATGATTTTTGTTTTTGATGGTTACGGCAACACGTACTTCAAGCTGACGTAGGCCATCATCAAGTGAGCATTCTTAGGAGCGCCGGTGGCAACAAACCATGGAGCGCGGGTCACATAAGAAGTCTGGGTTACCAGCAGAACAGCGCCGTACTGCGGGTTTTTCCAGAAAGTCTGGGTCCAGTCAATGGTGCCTTCCTGAATGGTGCGGTTGTCAGTATTGGGTGAGTTAATTCCGCCAAAACCAATGATCGGTTTAACCGCAGCCGTGGAAGTGATATCCGGGAAAGCATTCCGCTGGGCATAGATTGCGCCATAGTAGAACCCGAACTGGCTCTTTCCAGCGGTAAGCTCTGAACCAATAATGCCGCTGCCGGAGTGGACCAAAGAGTTATCAATGGTAAAGGCACCCGGACCAGTGGCTATTGGAACGATTACGGTTTGCGGAGCAAAGCCAATCAGGTAACGGCCCACGCCATCACCATAGAGTGCATTGGCGAGGAAGCGGAAGCCTTTTACCAGTTCCACGTTGAACGCGCCTTCAAAACCGCCACCAATGCTGGTGTGCTTCTGGAAGGTCGTACCACCAACCGGGATTGCCGTAGTCTTCACGGAAGTCATCAAGCCGCCCAATTCAAAGTGGGTGTGTCTTCCACCTGCGTCAGTGTCCCACGCCATTTTTGTGTGCAGGTCAGGGAACAGGTCCGCAGTAGTGGTCTGATTGGCAGCATCAAGCTGTGGAGTAAGCTGCGCATTGAAAGCGGTGGGCAACGTCACAAGGCCTGCGCCGATAAACTGGTCAGGGTTCTGGACAGCAACAGCCCATTGGAAATGATCAGAGAAGTGGTAGTTAACGCGGAACTCAGCAGCGCGGGTATAAGGCAAACCAACGTGCGTCTGGGCATCTTCACCGATGGTCACGAAGACATCAGCCGGATTGGGTGAAAGTCCAACACGGTTCGGTGTCTGCAGGCCCCAGGTCTGGCCGCCCAGGAATTCCCAGTTGCCGCGGCGCAGGTCCATCCAGTAAAGGCGCAGGCGGTTGGTGTGCGGGTTTGAGGTCACAAAAACGTTCGCCGCATCGTTACCGTTGAAGTCGCCTTCAATGTAGCCCGTAACGCGGTTCTCGCCGTATTTTCCCGAAATCTTCAGGTTATAGCGGGAATACTGGCCGGTGGAACGGAATTCAGTAAGGTGCCCTTGAACGGTGTTGCTGAACGGAATGGTGCCGAACGGAGTGGTAATGCTGGCTCCGGTGTTCGTGGTGCGGAACACATTTTCAAAATCCACAAAGCCGCCAGGAGTAAAGTCGGTGTTGCCGATGCGGAACGAAAGAG
>DASRCD010000255.1:0-2578 GCA_035653315.1 Candidatus Angelobacter sp. | reverse complement strand
CTTCCGTTGCAGTGACATTTGCCTTGCTTGGTCTTTTGGGATGGGCCGCCTCAGCGCGGGTGATCTGTTCCGGGGCTAAAGACCTGATGAGATCGGAATTTATATGGCTGGCCCGCGCGGCCGGCTTCTCCGGATTCAAGTTGATCCGGCTGCATCTGCTGCCGAACTTGCGCGGCGCTTTGTTTGCACAGTTCTGGATTTCCATTCCGGTCTTCATTATTGCTGAAGCTAATTTAGGCGCTTTGGGCCTTGGAGTGGCTGAACCGCTGCCGTCACTCGGCAGTTTGTTGCGGGAACTTCAGGAGATTGTTACGTTACGTCCGGAACCTTGGCGTTTGCTTCCGCTTGCGGTACTTATAGCAGTAATCAGCTCTTTCCAGGTACTGCTTAACAAACAGGAGGTACGCGCGTGAAGCGTTTGCATTTGCTCCCGGCAATATTGCTGCTGGGCTTTAATTTTATGTTTGCCCAGGGCGGGGGCGAACTGCGCTTTTGCCTGCGCGCCGAACCCAAGACTTTTAATCCACTGCTGGTGGAAGACGATGCTTCCGAGACTGTCCGTTATCTTACCGGGGGAGTCCTGGTTCGCGTGAACCGGCTCACGCAGAAACCGCAGCCTGAACTAGCCACGGAGTGGAAGGTTACAGAAAACGGTAAGCATATCCGTTTTAAGCTGCGCGATGGCCTGAAATATTCTGACGGCACTCCGTTTTCTGCTGAAGACGTGGCTTACACGATGCAGCAATTAATGGACCCTGCGCTACACTCCAGCACCGGGGATGCATTCCGCTCAGGCGAAGGCAAGGTTGTGACGCAGGTGATATCGCCGACTGTGATTGACATCAGCTTTCCGGCCCCTGTGGCGAACCTGGTGAACTTGTTTGATACAGTCGCGATTCTGTCAGCAAAATCACCGCAAAAAGAAATGGCAGCATTAGGGCCATTCTTTGTGGCTGAGCGCAAAGCCGGTTCCTATCTGCTGCTTAAGCGCAATCCGAATTACTGGAAGAAAGACGCGGCAGGGAAGCAGCTTCCATATCTGGATTCTATCCGGCTGGATATTGAACAAAATCCTGAAATTGAAGCTTTGCGGTACAAGCGCGGTGAAGTCCAGTTAATTAATACCGTCACGCCCGCAATTTTTGAAAAGCTTTCCGCCGACAGCGCTACGGTGCGCGATGCCGGCGCTTCCACGGACACTGAACAACTTTGGTTCAACCAAGTCGCCAGCTCGCCGATACCAGACTACAAGAAAGCCTGGTTTACCTCGACAAATTTCCGCCGGGCGATATCGGAGTCAATCAATCGCGGGGACATGGCGCGGATTGTTTATCACGGGCACGCGGTCCCGGCGATCGGAATTATCTCGCCCAGCAATAAAATCTGGTTTAACAGCGATCTCAAGCCGCACCCGTATGACACGGTGAGCGCGCTGCATCGCTTGCAGCAGGATGGCTTCCACATGGACGGGCAAACGCTCCGTGATAGGAGCGGGCATGCCGTTGAATTTTCCATCGCAACGAATGCGGGCAATCGTGCGCGTGAGAGCATGGCGACGATGATCCAGGAAGACCTGAAGAAAATCGGGATCAAGGTCAACGTGGTTACGCTGGACTTTAACTCATTGCTGGAGCGCATGACGCAGACCTACAACTATGAAGCTTGTCTGCTGGGCTTCCAGAATGTCGAGTTGGATCCTAATTCCCAGATGGCTGTGTGGCTGAGCTCTGCGGACAACCACCAATGGAACCCTAAACAGAAAACACCGGCAACCGCATGGGAAGCCGAGATTGACAAATTGATGAAGGCGCAAGCTGCCTCAGGCGATGAACACAAACGCAAGCAGTACTGGGACCGTGTGCAGCAGATTGCCTGGGAGCAGGAACCATTTATTTATCTTGTAAATAAAGACGCGTTGGTAGCGATTGCGCCAACGGTGAAGAACGCCGAGCCGAGCGTGTTTCGTCCGCAGACATATTGGAACGTGGAGACGCTGGCTCTGGCACACTAAAAATATGGAACTTCTTTCTCTCAGGCTTACGATCAACTACAAGGACAAACCGCCCGTGCTGGACGATTTGCGAATTGATCTGCAAGCGGGAGAGATTCTTGGGATCGTGGGCCATAGCGGCTGCGGCAAGAGTTCTTTGGCGCTGGCCATTTTGGGACTGCTCAACCTGAAAGGTGGCAAGGCAAAGGGATCGATTCGCTGGAGTGAGAGGGAATTGCTGGGTTTGAAAGAAAAAGAATGGCGCAAGCTGCGCGGCAAAGAGATTGCATTTGTGCCGCAAAGCCCAATGTCATCCTTGAATCCGGCGTTGCGGATTGGCACGCAACTGGAAGAAGCCTGGAAACTCCATGCTTCTGGAGTCCGCCAGCAAAAGGATGAATCTATCCTTCGTGCTTTGCTGGATGTAAGCCTGCCCGCGACAGAAGAGTTTTTACTTCGCTATCCTTCAGAAATCAGTGTTGGCCAGGCGCAACGCGTATTGATTGCCATGGCGATACTCCATCGCCCTGCGCTGCTGATTGCCGATGAGCCGACAAGCGCACTGGATGCTGTAACCCAGGCCGAGAT
>DASRCD010000254.1:0-3405 GCA_035653315.1 Candidatus Angelobacter sp. | reverse complement strand
GCCACCGGTGAGCAGTTAACCGCAGCTTTAACGGCGCAAGCCAAAAAAGTGGAGGCTATTGCCGGACAAATTGCGGCCGGCACTGGCTGGAAATATCAGGGCATTGATCTCACGCCGGTTCCGCTCAAGGATATTTCGATTGGCGCCGCGTTTGAAACCTTGCTGCACGGCGAAATCGGTTCACCCGGAAGCCTGAGCGCCGCCTATACCATCACAACTGCGGTAAAGCGCGTCGCGGTGCAGCAGGCGGGTTATAGCGGACTGATGCTGCCTGTGCTGGAAGATTCCGTGCTGGCCAAACGATGGGAAGCGGGGGCCATCACTCGCGATTCGCTTATGTCTTATTCTTCCGTCTGCAGCACCGGGCTGGACGCAATTCCTCTTCCAGGCGATGTCTCCCTGCATGATCTGGAAAGCATCATCGGTGACATGGCCAGCCTCGCGGTGAAATGGCACAAGCCGCTTTCGGCCAGATTGCTTCCGGTAAAAGGAAAAAAGGCGGGAGACATGACGGAGTTCAGCAGCCCCTATTTGGCGAATATACATATAAGGTGAGGCTCTCTACTGCAAATCCCGAGCGTAGCGAGGGAACCCTATACCCATTAAGAATCTTACCCAATGCCATTGCGCCTCAGGAGACATTCAAGCCGGTAGGGATCTCTCCACGCGCAAAAGTGCAATTCGGGACTTTTAATGCATCATTCACCAAATTCATACTACGTTCATATTGACATCCTCGTTTTAGAGGTCTAAGGTTTTCCACTGTCTCTTATGCAACTCCCCCCGGAGGTCCTCTACCGCCATGCATACGACCCTCACTGAAAAGAATTCATTTTTAAGTCGCGGCTTGATTGTTCTGGTCTCGGCAGTGTTATTTACCCCAATTCTGGCAGCAGCTGCCACGCATCCTCTTTTTAACCTGCAATCGACCACGCAATCGCCCTTTCCTAGCGATAACTTCACGGTGTTCGATTTTCATCAGCGTACCGGCCTGCGCGTGAACGTCCCGCTACCCAATTGCGCCACCAACCCCTCTGACTGCGCTGATCTCACGCTGGTCAACCAACTGGATGGCTTCAATCTCCAGCCGCGTCTCTCCATTGCGTTTGACGGCCCAATTGATGTGAATACCGTGAACAGCAAAACCGTGTTCCTGCTCAAGCTTCCCGGCGTGGGACTGGGTGAAGACGAATTTGAGCATTTCAGGGCAGAGGTGATCGGCATCAACCAGATCGTATGGGACCCGGCCAGCCTTACGCTGTTTGCTGAATCCAATGATCATTTCAATGAAGATTCTAATTATGCGTTGATCGTGACAACCGGAGTGCATGATGCCGGCGGGCATCCTATCTCCGCCAGCGCGGCCTTTACGCGATTCGTCCATGGTGATGGCGGCATTGACGGTAAAGACAAAAACCGTCTTCTGCAGCGCTATCAGCAGGCCCTGAAACACATCGTGGATAATGACATTCTGCGCCAGATTGGCCTGCGTGATGATGATGTGGCAGCCGCCAGCGTCTTTACCACGGAAAGCGCCACCGCCACGCTGCGCAGCATCCGTGAGCAGGTCAAGTCCGCCGCTCCACCGGCTGTAAGCTTTAACATTGGCTCCAACGGAGAGAAGACGGTGTTTCCGCTGAACACGGTAACCGGACTCATCTGGAATGTGCAGGCGTTAACAGTTGGCCCGCTGGTTCCAACCAACCTGAATTCGACGCTGGCCGCCTTACAGGTATTCCCAGGCTCAATTGGAACAATCGCGTTTGGAAAATTCAACTCCACGCAGTTCAAGAATGCCGGTGTCTTCATTCCTCAGGTGCCTACGCGAGAGAATGTGCCGCCGCAGGGCACTGAAACCCTTTACTTTAACTTGTTTATTCCTTCCGGCCCGCGTCCAACCAATGGCTGGCCGGTAGCGATCTTCGGCCACGGCTTTACCGATAGCAAGCAGGGCGCTCCGTTCGCAGTGGCTTCCGTGCTGGCGCACAGCGGAATCGCAAGCATCTCTATCAACGTGGTTGGCCACGGCTTTGGTCCCAACAGTACACTCACCATCAATCAGGGCGCAACAGCAACAACATTCCCTGAGGGTGGCCGCGGCATTGATCAGGACGGCAATGGCCAGATCACTTCTTCAGAAGGTTCTTCCACATTCTTTGCCAGTCCGCAGGGGACCATTGGTTCGCGCGATGCGCTGCAGCAAACCACCGCTGACCTGATGCAGCTTGTCCGCGCCATTCAGGGCGGCATTGATGTGGATGGTGACGGACTGCCTGATCTGGATGCCAACCGCATCTACTACTCTGGCCAGTCCTTCGGCGGAATTTACGGCACCATCTTCCTCGGCATTGAGCCCGATATCCGCGCTGGCGTGCCTAACGTTCCCGGCGGCTCCATCATTGATATTGTTCGCCTGAGCCCGTCATTCCAGCTTCTGCTCACGCAGGCGCTGGCTGTGCGCATCCCTTCGCTGCTCAATGCGGGTCCGCCAATCTTCTTTAATGACAATAGCCCGCTCCGCAACTTGCCCCCGGTCATCAACAACGTGCCGGGAGCTATTGCCATTCAAACAGTGGAAGACACCAGCCGCTGGCTGGGACAGGCCGGCGATCCCGTAGCCTGGGCTCCTTTCATCCGTAAAGATCCATTGCCGGGTGATCTCCCCAAACCTGTAATTATTCAGTTCGCGCGCGGCGATGAAACCGTGCCTAACCCTACAGCCACGGCTCTGATTCGCTCCGGCGATCTGACCGATCGCACTACCTTCTTCCGCAACGATATTGCGTTTCCATTAGGCCTGAGCCCGCTCAAGAACCCGCATACGTTCCTGACGACTCTGCCTTCACCCATCGCCATTGAGCCGCAAATCCAGATTGGAACATTCTTTGCGACCAACGGCGCTCTTACCATTGATCCGGATAGCGTTGGTTTGTTCCCGCCGTCAGCTCCTCCGCTGTTTGAGGTGCCGATAGCTGGTCCGCTGCCGGAAGATCTTGGGTTCTTGCCGTAACCCGATTATTAACGCAGATCAGCGCAGATACACGCTGATCTAGGGAAAACAATTCAGCCGCGAATTAACGCGAAGTACGCGAATCAGAATTTGGGTTCGTACTCATTCGTGAAATTCGCGGCTAATTTCTTGATCGACGATGATCTGCGTAAATCTGCGGCTAATGTTTCAATTCTGAAAGGCATTGAACGGCTTTGAATACTTGCAAGTCTTTATGCAATCCCGCAGTGAAGAGTCAATAAGCCAGTAGGGATCTCTCGCTCGACGAGATTTCAGAAAAATTCGTGCTCATTCGCGAAAAATTCGCGGCTGAATTTTAATCAGCGATGCCGCGTAAATCTGCGGCTAAATTTCAAGCTTGAAAAGTATGAACGGCTTTGAAAGCTCACAAATCT
>DASRCD010000253.1:0-7909 GCA_035653315.1 Candidatus Angelobacter sp. | reverse complement strand
AGAAGATTTGCTGCACAAGGTCGTCGAACCTTAGGATCCTCACAAATGCGCGGCTATCATTTTCTCTTGGGGACTTAAGGAATAATGCAACGCAATTTAGATTTGCGGTGACCCTTCCCTACCTCTACCAAGCGATCTCGCGAAAAGCAGAAACAGCACCGAATGAAAGGGAGAATAGAACCGAATGAAAATCTTCTGGTCATGGCAGTCGGACACTCCGGGCAAGATCGGGCGGTTTCTCGTCCGCGATGCCTTGAACGATGCCATTGAGAGGCTGAGGGCAGAAAACAACGTCGAAGACGCACCGCGTGATCTTTACTTAGATCATGACGTAAAGGATGTCCCCGGAAGCCCCGACCTTGTGCGCACCATTCTGACAAAGATCGAGAAATGTGAGGTGGTGATCGCAGATGTGACGATCGTTGGAAAAACGGCGGAGGGAAAGAGCCTAATCAACTCGAACGTTGCAATCGAACTCGGCTATGCCTTCCATGCTCGTACGGATGAGAGGACCGTACTGGTATTTAACAAACACTACGGGAAGCACGAAGAACTTCCGTTCGATCTGCGCCACAAAGGCGGCGGGGTGGATTTCGACTTGAAGCCCAATGCCAGTAAGGGCGAAATTGACGAGCAACGCCGCCTCTTGAATGATGCCTTTGTCCGCAAACTCAAACCGTTTGTAGAAGGCCGCGCGAGAATCAAGGAAGTACTGTCTCTTAGGCCCCTTATCGAGCCCCGTATCCTCCAAAGACACCCAATGCCAGAAGGGGGAACCGACGACGTATTTGAACTGAACGTCTTTGTCGAGAATGACGGAGAAACACCCGTGAAGGAATTCCTGCTCGTCCTGGAAATGCCATCCAGTTTCCCTGACGGCAGTACTCCTTACGGCATGGACATCGAATCCGCACCGCCAGGTTTTGTCGGGTGGTCTCGCACCGGGACGAGTTCGGGAGTGCGAGTGGAAACTGTTTATCCTGGCAGGAAAACAGAATCGCTAATTAGATTCAACGGCGCAGTGAAGGCGCAGACCAAGCGATATCCTGAAGAACTAGAGAAGACAATTACCGCGACCGCCTATGCGGGAAACATGCAAAAAAAGTACAGCCTGGCAATTAAGAATCTGTATTCAGAGCTGCCGCTAAATCCACAGTAGTTACAGAAGAGATCCCGTTTAGCGGCGCGGGATTTCAGAAATGTACCCGAGACCTTGACGATGGATGGCATCGATGGTCGAAGACAATCGCGTTGTGATCCCCGCTGAAGCCATTCTTCGTTACTATGGTTCAGTTCGTAGGACTGGGCATAGAAATAGTTTTTCCCCGGGTCTATGTCGCAACCAGAGTGTGAGGCTGCCTACCAACCACCGAAATCAATTAGGCAGGATCATATGGATGGGAATGCACCGCATAGGAGTAATGAAATTGACAAAGCCTGATCTGACATTTCTTCGTCAACTAATGGGTAATCCCTGGATCAATGGCAATGTGTTTGGCGAAAACCCGAAGCATCTGCTCGGGCGATGGCAGCAGAAAGAGCAATTCAATCCGTGGGTGCTATATATCGAGGAACTTTCGAGGACAATCCTCACAAGCGCCAATATCAAGCTGGACACAAGAGCGCTAGCGAAAAAGCTGGACGCCGATTACGGCTCGACGCTTGCAGAGATGGAATGCGCCGTGTTTCTTGCGCAACAGGGTTTCTCGGTTACTCTCGAGCCCACAGCCCCTGAGAAAGGTCCGGATATTCGTGCCGATTGGGACGAGACCCCTTATTTTGTCGAGGTCCGAGCTCTTGGTGACTGCGAAGAAGATGATCGATTCAAATCCATAACACGGCAACTATTTTCTCGACTGAATACCGTTCGTTCGAGTTACTCGGTGGCTATCACTGTGGGCGATGAATACTTCCCCGGTACTTCGGCTCTAAAAAGCGCCATCGACGCGGTCTTGGAAAGCCTCAATATAGCCAAGGAACACAAATGGAAAAGCGCAACCCTTTATCACTCTCCATCCGGAACACTGCTGAACCCTGGAGGCGATTTCAGCGGTACTCGGGCGGGGCATCGAGAGATTGTAAACAAGGCTGACTTTATTGCTCGTTTCACAAATCTCGGCGAGGAGCGCGAGAAGACGACTGCCTCCACGATTCGCCCATTCAAGGACCCACCCAAGCCTGACCAGACACACGAGCGGCTGAAGAAGATACTCAGCAAGAAACGAACGCAACTGCCCAAGAATTCGAGGGGCATCATTGTCTTCGATGTATCCGAGCTATTCATGCTTACGGATTTCTCGGTCGAGTCCGCGCTGTATGGTGACTTGGTCGTGACTTTTCCAGCAAGTATCAACCCAGGAGAGCCCATAGGAGAGCTAGGTGCACAACGAAATAACAGAGGCTTCTTCCGTCAAACATCACGGGTTTCGGCGGTAGTGATTCACAAGAGAGTTGTCGAGAACGCTACTATCAGGCACGAGTGGAAGGTCTACCCGACGAACAGGGGGAATCCCGACACAATCCGACTGAACCTAGCCGAACTGCGACGGTTCGGAGAACTTGGTGACAGAGAGCATCTCACGGCCGAGAATGCGCCCAATCCGGAGAACGGTTGAATTTTCAGCTTACGGTTTCTTTCCTCCAAAGAACCGAGGTCCACAGCACATCAAGTCGGAAGCGTACGATTCTTGATCGGAGCAGGCCGGTTCATACCCTTGCTACAATACCCTCGGTATTTAAAGGACTTACGGGTATAAAAGTTCGGAAATCGTCCGTTAGTCCCCGCCAGATAGTCTGCCCAGCAGAGAATTGTTCTTTAAATCCCTCTAAAATTACGTGGTAGGATTTCGAAAAAGGAAGAACTCATGCGCAAATCAATTCTCCTGCTTGCCTTTACTCTTCTCTCGCTTACTACTTTTGCTTCCACCGGCAACACGCAGGCTGATGAAAAAACTGCTGTCGCCACGGTGGCCAGAAATTACATTGAGTCTTATTACACGGCGGACGTCGCTCGTATGCAGAGCGCGTTGCATCCGCAGTTTCACAAACGCACCTTGCACATGGCTGGTGGCCAGCTTGCCATCCGGGAAGATTCAGTTCAAACCATGCTGGCGGGCGTCCGTAGCGGCACTGGGACAAAGGTCCCGCTGAATGAACGGGTGCAGAAAATTGAAGTCATGGATGTTTACAGAAACGCAGCCAACGTAAAGGTTGTAACTGGCCGCTGGACTGATTACATGCTGCTTTCCCGTTACAATGGCCAGTGGCGCGTGCTGGATGTTGTGTTGCAGTACTCCAATGAATCTCGCTGACTAATTTGCAAACAATTAATGATGAATCCGCAGCCCAATCTCATATAGTTGGGCTGCTCTGCTAGTGCTGATGATTGCTGCTTCCCTCCCTGAGTCATCTAATTGCAACCGAAACGGACTAAGAAAATTACCTCAAGTGTTCCATTTGTAACCATCGTCTGGTTGAAGTAGCGAAAATTGCTCTTTGATTACAGACAAAACCCCACCGCTTTGGTGGGGTTTTGTTTTTCTCACTTGTTGAACAAAGATTGAATCTGCTTTGTCCTGCCGCTTTCAAGCACAGGCAAAGCAGGATTTCACTCAGTTATTGCGAGTTTACGGTGAAGTTATCGTACTTCACGTTAGGATCGTAGTTTTCCATTCCCACATTGCCGGTGGTAATCTGGCTGGTTGAGCTGTCATTGAACACAATTTTCTGTGTCCCGTTCAGCCACACTTCCAGATGCACAGGGCTTGACCCGGTTACGATCAGTTTAAGGTTATAACTGGTATTGGCTACAATCCCTGCTGCCACACTGCCGAGCGTTGTCCAATTCCAGTCATTGCGCCGATAGAGATAGATGTTTCCATCGGTGGCAATCTGCGCGGAGTACAGGTTGCGGTCAAAGTTCGCGGCATCACTGCTGCGCACCACCAATCCTGAATCCAGTGAGCCGGCTGGAACAATGATGTCAGCCGAGACTGAATAATTGTTGGTGCCAAGCGCAGGGGTTATGTGAGCCCAGTTGCCCTGCACTGGAGGAGTACCGGAAACCGCCTGAGTGCCGTTCGTGGTGTATGTTCCATATAAGACTGACCAGTTGGCGCCAAGGCCGGTGGTCCGATTGAAATTGTCAGTGAATAGAGCAGGCTGCGTTACCGTGAAGTTCACCGGAGTAGCAAGCTGGATCCAGTTTGTGCCATCGAAGTAAGCCGGCCAGGCGTTGTAAGTTCCTGCTGTAGTGAACGTGCGTGCAGCGGAATAAGTGAATGATTGTCCGGGTTGAAGCGTGACAGCCGCCGATGCGGGAAAATCAACGTTGCCATTGGAAGGATCACGCGCGCCAACAAGGAAGTTCTGCGCGGTAATGGCTTGTCCGCCGGTGTTGGTGACGGTAAACGTTGCCGTATCTGACTGATTGACCGCAGGCGATGCGGGCGAAAGAGCCATTGCTGTGGTAACCGTGAACTGTCCGGGCGATGCATTTGGCTGGACGGTGAAACTGCTGGACGCAGCAAGCTGGAACCAGTTTGTGCCGTCAAAATATGCTGGCCAGGAAGTATAAGTTCCTGCCGTGGTGAATGTGCGCGCGGCAGAATATGTATATGACTGCCCTGGCTGCAAAGTTACTGGCGCCGTGGCCGGGAAGTCCACGTTATTGCTGGAAGGATCGCGGCCCGCGGCGACAAAGCTTTGCGCGGTGAATGCCGTTGTTCCATTGTTTGTGACCGTGAATGTAGCAGTGGTCGATTGGCCTACAACCGGCGATGCCGGTGACCAAGCCAATGGCACGCTTACCACAAGCGTTGGCGTTGGGGTGGGGGTGGGAGTTGGTGTAGGCGTGGGCGTTGGAGTTGGAGTGGGCGGCGGAGAAGTTCCTGGCTTCCAAGCACCACCACCAAACGTGGTGATGTACATTTGACCGCCGTATGAAAACATTCTTTGAGCAGACAAGAATGGAATTGCCTGGAACTCAGTCCACGTTGAGCCGCCATTGGTAGTTTGCCATATTCCGTTGCCCAGCGTTGTTGCATACAGTGTGCCATTGATAACAGCGGGAGCAAACACAACCTGGGTTCCGCCTCCACCAACAGCATTGGCCAGCCCCATTTCTGTCCATGTCCCGGCGGATATGCTGTATTTATATAGACCGAATCCGCCATTGCTATGAGCGATATCGCCCATGCCCATGTAGATTGCGTCAGAATTGGCGGGATCAAAAGAGAAATCAAAAGGCGCAAGGCCTGTATGCTGCGTTGCGAACTGGCTTTCAAGGCTGCTGGTAAGTTTTTGCCAGCTGCCGCTCACAAGCTTGTAAAGTCCGCCATTCACAAAACCATTTGCAGGTGGAGTGCCGCCGCCGGCGCTGGATATATCAGCAGCAACTACTACATAAAGTGATCCACTTGCGTCAAAGCGGAGTTGATAGACATGCTTATTGGTAAAAGTTCCTACAGCTGACCATGTAGTTCCGCCATCGGTGCTTTGGTAAACTCCGGAGCCCCATACAGACGCATAGAGTGTGCCGCTGTGATAGACAAGGGAAACCACCGGCCCGGAGCCCAATCCTGTGGTGGAAATTTGCGTCCAGGTTGCGCCATCGTCACTGCTTACTAATATTCCGCCTGAGCCCGGCGCAACACCGAGCTGCGTTTCATGCGGGATATCATGCTGTGTGGAAACAGCGGCCCATATCCTGCTTCCGCTGGGATACTCAAACGCCATCTCATAGAAGTTGCGCCACAGGTGGCTTGTTGGGGTCAACGGTTCCCAACTGTTTCCACTATCAGTGCTGCGTGACAAGCCAATATCTGTGTTAGCGATAAAGTGAATGTTCGTTTTGGCAGGGTCCGGATGCACATAATAGTTCCAGGTAGTGGTTACATCTACGCCGTTGGTTTGCCAGCGTCCGGTATTGTTATTGGCCGTGCCTGAGATCAGCTTGGTATATTCCGCATTCCAGTGCGTGCCGCCGTTCACGGTGGTATCGACAGTTGATTCATTTACAAACACCGCTGTATTTACGTCACCCGGTGCAACGGCAAAGCCAGTAGCTGATCCGCCAAAGCCCCAGTCCATACCGATGGGCTGCTGCTCGTCGCTCCAGCCGCCCGTTAAATTTGTTGTCTGATGGTTCTGGTAACCGTCATAAGTGGCAACCCAGTTCATTTGGCTGCTGAAGGTTCCCTTCCACACTGAGTTGCCGCAGGTGGTGCTGATGGAAGTTACATAAGCCGTATCCGGCGAACCGGTAGCCACGCCAAGAAACGTGTACTGGGGCGCGCCGCCTGGATCACAATCCGGATCTCTGGTAATAGATCCGTTGGCGCCATTCAATCCGCTGCTCTGGCGGGTCCACGTGGAACTGTTGGAGTCATAGCGATAAACGCCGCCTGTGCTTGAGATATCACTGGTGCTGGTGGAAAAAGTTGCGTACAAGGCAAAGTGCGTTGCGTCTGCTCCGCCGGCAAGATCGATAATTTGTTTGCTGGAAAAAGGCAGACCAGAGGATAAAGCTGTCCAGGTTCCGGTAGTAGTTTGCTGATAAATATTACCGTTGGCCCCGGCGTATGCCACTTGACGGCCGGAAGAAGGGTCTTTCACAAAGATAACTTTGAATACGCTGCTATCTGATAATGAAAGCTGCCATGCGCCGCTTTGCAGCGCATAGACACCTTTCGTTGTGGCTACCAGCAGACGAGAAGGACTATCCGGAGAGAAGGCCGCCGAAACTACTTGCGCAGGTACTGCGGGAGAAAATGGGTGCCAGGTATCGCCGGTATCAAAGGATTCCATTAAGCCATTGGAAGGACTGAGGCCGATAATGTGACCTTGGGTAAGTGGATCAAAGGCAACGCTAAAAGCCAGCCTGCCCTGAGGAAAAAAGTCAAAGATGCCCGATTGGACCTGGTGCTCATCCATCATCTTCCAGGTAGTGCCGCCATCCGTGGTGCGGTAAACGCCTGTCATATCACAGGCAACAAAGATAATATTGGAGTTATAAGGTGCGACAGCGGGCGCATAAATAGAACCGCCGCCGCCCAGCCCCACGCTGGTTTGTGCAAAGCTTAAAGAGTAAAAAACAAGAAGAAACATCAATAACGCAAAGCTCATCCGGTACTGCTTAAACATGCAAGGTTCTCCCGCGACTTGAAAGGCCAAACTCCCAAATCAGTTTTGTGGATCATGTAAGGTTGATCTGGTGTGAGAACACCAGCCGGGGAACTTGGAAATAAGAGGTAATTAAATTTTACAAAGATGCACTTGCGCTAAAAATATCCAGATACTCTGTTCCAAAACAGAACCGCGGATGGATTTAGCAACACAAGATACACAAAACCCAGAGCGATGTGCAGAATGAGTTTGAATTTATATGTAGATCAGGCCTGGAATGATTGCCGATTCGGAAAAGGCTTCCTATCAATGTGATAACACTAATTAAGGCAAGTCGATTCGCCCTGCTCGTAGATATCGGGCGATCGGACAGCAAAGTTTACCGCACATTTACGGATCAACGCAGATTCAAACTCAACCCGCGCGGATGAAGATCAAGACTGTGAATGAATCTTCTTCTTCACTTCCGTTCAAAATTTTTAGAGCGGTTGATGGTAGCCACGTCAATCTTGTAGTACTGATACCATTTCTGGCGTCCCATGTTTTGGGCTTCGCGATGGCGCATGAGATTGCGCCACTCCGCCAGCGATTCTTCATCGCGCCACCAAACCACGGTAAGACGCTCGCCGTCAGCAGCGGTAAAGGATTTGACGTCAACAAACCCGGGGTTCTGCCGCACCAGGGATTGCAGTTCATCATTCATGGTCTGATAGTCAGCGCCGGCCTCAGGCGTGAGTTTTGAGCGGAACAGAATAACGATGGAAGGATTGTCCATAGTGTTTGG
>DASRCD010000252.1:0-6149 GCA_035653315.1 Candidatus Angelobacter sp. | reverse complement strand
AGTAGGTTGAAGGTTCGATTCCTTCCGCGCTCACCATCTTAAAATCAATAATTTCCGTCTTTGGGGGACGCCTACAGTTTCGGCGAAATTGACGGGGAAATCTTCCTGTGATTAAATCATGAAGGCGCCAAGTGGCCGCGTATTGTCAAGCAAAGCACTTCTATTTGAAAGCCCATTCTTGGGCAACAACTGGATGTCATTGACAATGACTGACAACGCCAAATTTATGGCAAATGACAGTAACTCATTGAAAACGGGCTCTTAATCAGTAGGTTGAATGTTCGATTCCTTCCGCGCTCACCATCTACTTTGAAATCAACATTGCTTCACGCGGCGAATCTTTTTCGTAAACATTTCGTCTGGCCACGAAGGAAAGCGGTTGCCGAAAGTCTTCGCCATTGCGCAATCATACACGTCCATCGCGAGAGCAACTTCCGCGTGACCAACAATGCCGGAGATCACTTTCGGGTGAATCCCGCATGGCTGTTGTCCAAGCTGTATATTGGTATCTCACAGCAAATAAAGACGAAGATCGTGCTACATTGAAAAATAAACTCGCAATGCAGAAGACAATAACATAAGTCCGCGTGATTTCATCACTGGCCATACGAGAAGTGTTTTAAGTCTGGTCAAATGAATTTGGCATCTTGTGCATCCACGATACTCGCTACACGCGACGTTGCGGCCAATGCTTGCACATGATCACTTTTAGTCTTCCGGAGTTAAAGAAAAAGTCATCTATATAGACCAGTTTGCGATAAGCAATATCATGAAAGTGCTCAATCCCGACGCGAAGGGGCATGAGCGCACCGCTGCGGAACCGTTCTGGAGTGAGCTGTACGAAACGTTAACTTTTCAGCACAATGAGTCTGTAAAGGATCACCAAATTTCCCGTGCAGCAAGCGCCTTTGCGAGAGATGAGGCACCGCAGTTTGATTTCGATCCGCAGCGCATAATCCACGGTCATCTCCACGGATGGCAGGACAGAATAAGAATATCTGTTGATGGACACTTCCCAGGACTTTGGAAAAGCTGCGTAGAGGACGGAATTGGGTATTCACTGGTTTGCGTGAAGTGTTTGAGCAATGGTGCCGGGAAAAAAAGAGCTTTGCTGAAGTTTTTCAGCCTTGGCTTCTGAACCTTAAGCGCAGCGGCGCAGATCCCTCACCTGCGCGGAAGCTGCATGGATTCTTTCAGCATTATGGTGCTTCGGTTCGGGATGGCACGTTATGGCGCTGTGTGTGGACGCTATGCGTGGGATCTACGTATGCGAGGATCAATCGTTAAATTTTTAAATTGCATTCGCGTATTTCGCGTTCATTCGCGGCTAATAAATTATTGTTCATTAGACTGCGACATTCTGCTGGGTATAAAGATCCCTCGCTGCGCTCGGGATTAATACGGCTAGAAAGTAAACGCCAAACCACCGCGCAGCGAACGCGCGGATTGCACCAGATACACGGTGCGTCCATCTTGCCCCATGATTGGCAGATAGCCTTGCGCCAGCAGGTTGCGGAGATCGAGCAGCGCATCCATTTTGCCGGGGATAAAGGACGTTCCGGGAATTGGCTGGCGGATGAAGATGCTCAGATAAGGGTCGGTCTGGCCGGGGGAAGCATTGAAGGAATCCACCACGGAAATAGCGTTGCCGCTGGTCCATTTATAGGAGGCGATCCAGCGAGTGCCGGTAGCAGGAATGCGTCCATAGAGTTTGGTGCCCACGGATTGCTGCCGGCTGGTGGAAAGCGATTGCGCCAGCGCCTGCCAGTTGGCTGGAGCATCGGCGGCGGTAACTGCCTGGCCGTTGGAGTAATCCACCGTGGCGGTGAGATCGTCAGAGATTTTGCGCTGCACCACAACGCGCGCGCCAGTGGTGCTCAAGCCCTGAGCGTAGGCATAAGAGAATGTGCCGGAATAAATATCAGAGAGCACGTCATCAGAATAGCTGGAAGGATCGCCGGCGCCGGTGAGCACCATGTTACGGACGTGATCAAAGAAAGCGGCTACCTGAATGTTGGTATCGCCTATGCGGCGTGAAACCGAGAGCTCATGGTGTGAAGAGTGCTCCACTTCCGGAGCGCCGTTGGTGAGGGCCATGCGTGGATTGGATTCGCTCAGGTCAGCGGGAGCGGAATCAAAGCCCTTGGCACTGCGCGTATCCGGCTCAGAGGTGGCATAGCGATATTCCACCAGCATGTTGGGCGAGAGATGTACATCGACCGAGCCATGCGGACGAAATGCGGTAACGCGATTGGCAAATTCCAGAGAGTCAATGTCGGCCCCGTAGCTTAAATCGATAAAGTCGCCTACGGTCATGGTGTCCGACGAGCTCATTTCAATGGCGGCATACGGCGAGTTCTGCAAAGCAACGTTGGGCGCCGCAAAATGCCGGTACGTGACGGCAAAGGTGGGATGGGAAGAGTCGCCGAAATCATGGGCGTAAGAGGCGCGCAATACGCCGGTAGGATCGCCGGTGGTTGCGCCAATATTGCCGTTTAAGCTGAACGTGCCGGAAGAGAACATCGACTTTTCCAGGGCGAAGGCGGTTGTCACGTCGCCTGCGCTGCCAAAACCATCCGCTTGCGAGCCTGCAATAAGTGAAAGGCTGCCTTTTACGGCGTGGTTGTCCGCACCTTCATTAGATTTGGAAACTACAACCAGAGAGCCTTTGTCTTCAATCTTCTGGTCGTCATTGTTTTCGCTGGTCTTGTTGTTATCTTTATCCAGTCTAAGGACAGGGCGATTGGCGGCGGAGCGGAGCGTCCAATGCCAGTCATCTGGATCATCATTATCAGAGCGCCGTGCCGGCATGATCTTGAGAGCGTCAGCCAGCGTGTTCACGGTCAGGTTGACGATGAGATGTGCCCCGGCGCGAAGAGTTACATTTTCACGCAGGGAAGGCAGGAATGAAACGGCCGTGACTTTGATCTGATAGGTGCCTGCTGGAAGATTATCCGCCACGTAGTAACCGCGCGAATCAGTAAAAACGGTGGTGCCCACTTTCACGGCAGAGACAAAGACCTCCACCACGGCGCCCATTTGCGGCGCTCCCGAACTGTCTTTGACGTACCCTGCGATTGCTCCGACACTAGCGGCATGGAGCGGAGCCCATGCCAACAGGACTGTCAATATACATCCGAGTTTGCGGGTCATAACCACCACCCTGAATAAAAGTGGAGCCCCTTGCTTTATGGCTGGACGACGAACTTTGCTGTAGGTGAAATGGTCTGTTTGGAAACCTGATCATTCACCTTAATGGTTACCTGGTACACGCCGGGATCAATCTGGCCCAGGGACAACGTCTTGCCTAAGGTCACCTGTTCACCGATATTGCCCATCTGCGCAGTAGTTTCCGTGAAGTCTAGCACATGCTGGTTGGTTGCGGTATTGACAACTTGATATTGCACCGTGGCGGAAGGCTTCTTGGTGGCTTGATCCACCCCCAGATTGTAAACCTGGAGCCAGAAATTGACCTTCTCCTTCTTAGTGAAAGAGGCCGGCTTACCGTCAGAAGGTTGCACCTTGGGGCGTACTTTGTTGGTTCCAATGACGAAGTTTCCCGCGCCAACTTCACGCGCAGGCACAGGCTCCATCTGGTCAGCCAGGATCAGCGTGGAGGAAGTGAGCTTTTCATCGCCAAAGTCCGGCACGTTGTAGCTCTTGCTGAAGATGCCGGTCTTTTCACCGTTCACGTCTTTCATTACCACATCAAGACGGTAAAGGCCGGGACGCATCGGCAGGGCCTTCCAATATAAAGAGACGTTGTTGAGCTCTTTTTCCAGCAACTCCGCCGGGACATCCTTGCGCAGCGTTTCTTCAAATGTCTGGACGATTTGCCCGGAAAGCTTGGTGAGCTGTCCGTAAACGTTGACCACGGCGCGCTGAACGCCATCTTTGTTCACAAAGGTAAGGCCCTTCAGCGGCACCTGCAGCGTGATAGGAACCAGAACCGTGTCAGAGGTCAGCTTGACGAAATCAACCTGCACGTCAAACGGAAGCAGGTTAGTGCGGAACTTGTGGGTCACCAGTTCATTCTGAAGGTCTCTGAATTTGACGTCAGGCGCACGATTTAATTTGGCGAAGGTTTCCATGCGGTCAAATTCTTTGGTCTGCAGATTCTGGTTGAAAGGGCCGGTGCCAAGGCTTTCAATCCCACCGCTGAAACGGTCAGCCTTGTTGGCCCGTCCCATTTCTTCCATGGTGGTGAGGCCGGCATTCGGGACGTGCAAAAGAGCGTCTTTCTTGGAGCGATCCAGCGTCATTTCATACGCGCCGCAACCGCAGTCATCAACGAATTCAATTTCAATTTCCTGGCCTATGCCTTCAAGGTAGCGATAGCGCCACACTTCAAATGGGAAGGTTTCCGTTTGTCCGCCGCCTTCTTCCGCAGAACGTTGATAAGGGCCGCCCATGGGATGAGCATCAATTGAAGTGGGTGGACCATACATTATGTAGATTCTTCCGCGATCAGTACGCCATCCAGGAATGCCGGCGGCAAAATGCTCATTGGCATAAGCGATGCGCCTATAATGCTCTTCCTTGTATTCATTCTCGGCTGTATCCGGCGTGGGATCACGGCGCTGCCAGAACGCCTCAATAAACTGGTCTCTTTCCGCGTTGGTTGTCAGCTTTTTGAAGGCGGAAAGCTCTTCATCCGTGATGATCCAGCGGACATCCTCATCCAGCCACTTTTTATAAACGCCGCTCAGCTTTTCCTTGATGGCGTCTTTACTATCAGCTTTGCGCGCACGTTTCAGCGGGTCCTGTGTATCCGGCTGTGACTGCGCCAATCCACTTGAACTGGACTGCCCATTGCTGGTTGACTGCTGATCTTTTCCCTGCTCGTTCGATGCCTGGGCCTGAACCGCGAAACACCCTGAAACCACCAAGACAGCTATCAAAAAGAAGTAATGAATACGGAAATATGGGTACAACACCAGAGTACCTCCTTCAGGAGTACAGGTATTTGGAATTTTAAGTCTTTTAGCGCCGTATAATCAAGGATCAGCCGCTGCTTCTTGCCTCTTTTTATTTTCCCTATAAAACATTCAATTTACAGTACTTTTGTCCGGCTGTATGGGCCTTAACCCTTCACAATCCTGTGGCATGCGGCCGTCACTTACCGATATAATCAAACAGGACCCCGTCATCACAGAAAAAACCTCAAAGTACACCTGCCCAACAAGGAACTTTCCCAGTCCTACGGGCGTATACAACGTGTACAAATCGCTGCGGTGTGCCGGAAGGTAGTTGAATGAACGCAAAAAAAATTCTTATTGTTCTTGGAGTTATCGTGTTGCTGGGCGCGATTGTCGGCTTCACCGTCAATCAGAGCCAGAAAAGTGTTGTTACCGTGCAGTCCGGCAAGGTCGTGGTCCAGGACATTGTTTCGCAAGTCACCGCCTCCGGTGAAATCAAGCCCAAAACTTTTGTCAATGTGGGCGCAAATGCCATGGGCCGCATCGTTCATCTTTATGTGAAGGAAGGCGACAACGTAAAAAAGAACCAGGTGCTGGCGCAACTGGAAAATGTCCAGTCCGCCGCGGACGTTGAGATGCAGCGCGCCACGCTGGTCAGCTCCCAGCGTGATGCGGTGGCCGCGCAAGCCGCCCTCAATCTGGCGGAAGCGCAAAGCAAAAGCAGCGCCGCTGATCTGGAGCGCACCCGGCAGGACTATGAACGTTATCAGGGCCTGTTAAAAGATCAATTGGTTTCACAGGCGGATTTTGACATTAGAAAAGGCGCGTATGAAGTGGCGCAGGCCGCCCATGCCCAGGACCTTGCGCGCATCGCGCAGAACAAGGCGCAGCTTGATTCCGCCAACGGCCGCATCACGCAGGCCCAGGCCGCGCTTACCCGCTTTAATGATGTTTTGAGCAAGACTACCTACACTTCGCCTTTTAACGGCACCATTACCAACCTGCCAGTGCATGAAGGTGAAACTGTGGTCATGGGCATCCAGAACTCTCCCGGAAGCACGCTGATGACCGTGTCTGATCTTTCCGTGATCACCGCGGAAATTCAGGTGGATGAAACCGACATCGTCAATGTAAAACTCGATCAACCGGCGGAAGTCACGATTGACGCAATTCCCAACCAGACTTTCAAAGGCAAGGTAACGGAGATTGGTGACAACGCCATCATCCGCT
>DASRCD010000251.1:0-7807 GCA_035653315.1 Candidatus Angelobacter sp. | reverse complement strand
GACCATGAGCAGCACCGCGCTCTCCGCGAGACGCTTACCGGACAGGGATTCACTGAGGTCAGCAACTACTCTTTTATTTCTGACGCGGATGCGGAGACATTTGGCTATAACACAGCCGGTCTGCTGCAAGTGGCAAACCCGATCATTGCCGAGCAGAAATATATGCGGCCTTCCCTGCTGCCGGCGATACGCCGCAATCTTTCTGACAATAGCCGTTTCTTCAATGATTTCCGCCTGTTTGAGATTGGCCGCGAATACCATAAAGCCCCTGATGGCGCTCCGGTGGAGCGCACACACCTGGTTGCCACTGTCTTCAGTCGCGATGTGAGCGGCGCAAGCATGCTGGAGATGAAACGGGTGGCGCAATACCTGGCCCCGAACAGCAAGATTATTCCGGCAAAGACGAACAATAGGACTGTGCATCCTGAACGCTCAGCGCAGGTTGAAATGTGCGGTCATCGTATTGGTTCATTGTATGAACTGCGTCCGTCACTGCTGGACCGGGGCCGTGCCGCGATTCTTGATTTGGACTTAAACGCTTTGCAGGCCATCCCCGCGCAACGCCGCATGTATCAGCCTCTTCGCCGGTTTCCCACCAGCAGCTTTGATCTTTCCATTGTTGCCGGAACCCATGAACTGGTTGCGAATCTTGAAGACAAGTTGCGGCAGTTGGCGGGTGAAGACCTGGTTTCACTGCAATTTTTACTGATCTTTCCACTGCCGCCGGACAAGAAGAGCGTCTCTTTCCGGTTTACGCTTGGCGCGGATGATCGTACGCTGACGGCGGAAGAAGTCACCCGCACCCGCGACCGCGTGGTGGAAGGAATCAAAGCGGCAGGCTACGAACTGCGCGAGTAGTTGCCTTTGCCGCTAACGTGTACAAGCGCCAAGCATGCACTTTGAAGATTCATGCAGCGAAATGATTCTCCAGCGCGCAAAAATTATTTGTTTGCTGTTTGTCCGTCCTGTGCTTCTTCTTCCGCAGCTTCCTGCTGTTTACGCAGCAGCGGAAAGAGGATTACATCGCGGATGGAGCGTGAATCGGTCAGCAGCATGGTAAGCCGGTCAATCCCGATGCCTTCTCCGCCCGTTGGCGGCAGGCCGTAAGAAAGTGCGCGGATATAGTCTTCATCCATGGCATGGGCTTCTTCATCACCGCGCTCTTTTTCCTTGAGCTGCTGCTCAAAACGGCGGCGCTGCTCTTCAGGATCATTCAACTCGCTGAAGGCGTTGCCAATCTCAAGTCCGCCGACGAACACTTCAAAGCGCTCCACCCAATCCGGCTCGTCGCGCTTGTTTTTGGAGAGCGGCGAGATGGCAACAGGAAAATCATACAGAATTGTGGGCTGAATCAGATGATGCTCCGCCACGGCTTCAAACATTGCAGCAATGGTTTTGCCGGCCGGCTCTTTAGGATCGTAAGGCATGTGCGGCGTGTGGCTGGCATTGAGCCGCGCCACCAGTTTTCCTACAGACTCATGCGTGGCAAAGTCGGTCATTTCCGGCTTGGGCGCTGCCGTATCCGGCCAATATTTGATGATGGCCTCACGCATGGAGAGGCGTTGCCAGTCTGCAAAATCAAATTCCTGCCCATTGAAGCTGGCCTTGGTGGTGCCGTTCACGTCGCGGGCAACCTGCGCCAGCATGTCTTCAGTAAGCTGCATCATGTCATGGTAGTCAGCATACGCCTGGTAAAACTCAAGCATGGTGAATTCCGGGTTGTGCTGCGTGGAGATGCCTTCATTACGGAAGTTGCGGTTGATCTCATACACGCGCTCCAACCCGCCTACAACCAGCCGCTTGAGATAAAGCTCAGGCGCAATGCGCAGATAAAGATCGATATCGAGAGTATTGTGATGCGTAACAAATGGCCGCGCGGTTGCGCCGCCCGCAATCGGCTGCATCATGGGTGTTTCAACTTCAATGAAGTTGCGCGCGTCCAGAAACCTGCGAATGGACTGCACCACCTTGCTGCGCTTGACAAAAACTTGGCGCACGTCCTGGTTCATCACCAGGTCAACGTAGCGCTGGCGATAGCGCAGTTCCACGTCGCTGAGGCCATGAAATTTTTCCGGCAGCGGCAAAAAGTCTTTTGCCAGAAAAGTGATCTCTTCCACATGAATAGTAAGTTCGCCTGTGCGAGTGCGGAAGAGATAGCCGCCCACGCCGATGTGGTCGCCAAGATCCAGCAGCTTATAAAGAGCAAAACCTTTTTCGCCGACAAAGTCGAGCTTCACATAAATCTGCAAGCGCTGGCCGCCTTGCTGCAAATGCGCAAAACCAGCCTTGCCCTGCAAGCGAAGGGAGATGATGCGACCGGCAACTTTTACCGGCACATGCGGATCGGCCAGTTGCTCGGCGGTCTTGTCGTTGTACTCAGCCAGTATCTGCGGAATGGTGTGGGTAAAGGCGAACTTATGCGGATACGCCGGTTGGCCCAGGGCTTCAATCTCGCGCAGCTTCTGCTGGCGCAGTTGGTAAACGCTCTCTTCAAAAGACACTGTAGGTTATGACCTCTTGAGGTGTAAACGGTCGATTATAAATGAGAAGAATGCGTGAAGGGCTGTGAAGATAAGTGGATGGAGGGATCTGCCGAGTTTGGCTCAGACAGGAACTCATCCAGGGCCGCATTGCAGAGCAGTATTTCTATGGTGGCTTTGCTCGCCACCGAATGTATTCAATTCTTAGCACCGCGAATTCCTGTATGATTCCGGGCAGACGAAGGAGGGGGTTATGCTTAAAGGTTTTAAGCAGTTCATTATGCGCGGCAACGTACTGGATCTTGCGGTTGCCGTGGTGATTGGCGCTGCTTTTGGCGCGGTAGTTACGGCGTTTGTCACAAACATTCTCACACCGTTTATTGCGGCAATTGTCGGCAAGCCGGACTTTTCCGCATTCAACTTCACCATTAATGGCGCGGTAATCTCTTATGGCATCTTTCTGAATGCCTTGATTTCGTTTCTGCTGGTTTCCGCAGCCGTCTATTTCTTTATGGTCGCGCCGATGAACGCATGGAAAGCACGTGCTGCCCGCAACGCCGTGCCTGCTGATCCAACAAGTAAAAAATGTCCGGAATGCCTGAGTGAAATTCCCATAGCTGCGCGCCGTTGCGCCTTTTGCGCCAGCGTGGTTTCCACCACTTCCGCGCCGGGCAATGCTTGACAGCCTTGTCTTCTTTGAATAGAGACCTTGAATTGCCTGCTAAACCATTTCGCGCACACGCTTAGGTTAAGCGCCAGAGAATTCTCCGCCGCGCAGCTTTGCACGGGTGGCCATGTGGGGAGGCATTACCACCACCACGCATGTGCCGGAAGCGCCTTTTCTGGTTGTGCTGCGCACGCGGATTCTGCCGCCATATTTGTGGGCGATGCCGCGGGCCATCCACAGCCCCAGGCCGCTCGCTTTCTCCGTCTTGGTGGAAAAGAAAGGCTCAAAAATTCGGGAACGATGTTCCGGCGCAATGCCGGGACCATCATCGGCTATCACCAGCCGAAATCCAGGCCGCCCCTGCCCGCCAGCAGGAATATTGTTGTATAGCCGGACCCGGATTTTGCCCTGGCCCTGTTCCACTGCATTTTCCAGCAGCGCGGTCACAAGCTGGCGCAAGTCGGAATCAATGCCGTAGAACTCGCAGGCAGCAAGATGATTTTCAAAATGGATTCCCTTGGCCCGGATGCGCGCACCAAGATTTTCCAGAGTGTCTTCCACCACCTGGTCCACCTGCATTTGTCGTGCCGGCGCTGTGCGGTTATAAAGACCAATCATATGCCGGGTGATTTTGGTAACGCGCCAAAGCGCTTCCTGCGCGGAACTGAGCAACTCATCGGAGGAAAATGCCTTGCTTCCCTGCCGCAGCAAAAAAAGCGCATTGGTAATGGCAGCCAGCGGATTGTTTATCTCATGGGCCAGCGCATTAGCCATGCGCGCGCCTGCGGCATTCAATTCACTGGAGCTCAGCGCTTCTTCCGCCTGCTTCTGCTCCGTAATGTCGCGGGTAATGCCCACCAGCCCAATCACGGCTCCTGCTGCATCACGGCAAACATTCTTTGACGAATGCAGATGGCGCGTGGTCCCCGCCGCTGAACGGACTTCTTCATAAACTTCAGAAATTCCTGACGCCATGATGGCACGGTCTTTTTCCATGATCTGCCGGGCGCTTTCAGCAGGAAAAAGTTCGCGATCGTCTTTCCCAATAATTTCCTGTACTGTTTTTCCTACTGACTGCGCAGTAGCCGTATTAGCAAAAACATAATGGCCTTCACGGTCTTTCATGTAAACAAAATCGCCGGTGCTCTCCAGCAGCGTTTCCAGCAACAGCCTCTGTTGTTTCAGCGCCTGCTCCGTTTGTTTCTGGAAATGAACGTCTGAGCTGATGCCGACCCAGCGCTCCAATTGGCCGGAGCTGTCACGTACAGGAATGGCGCGGGAATGGAACCAGCGATACTGCCCATCGCGCCCTCGAAAGCGGTGCTCAATTTCAAATGCCTTGCCGCGTTGCACCGCTTCCATCCATTTGGAAGTAGTTTCTTCACGGTCAGCAGGATCAAGGTATTCAGTCCAGCTCAGGCCATTGCCTTCACCAAGGCAGGCGCCGGTGTATTCATGAAACTTATGGCTTACCCAGTCCGTTCTGCCATCGGCGCGTGTAGTAAAGAAAAAATCAGGGCAAACCTGGGCCATCCCGCGCAGCTTCTGGTCTGTTTCATGGAGCGCAACATCGGCAAGGTGCTTTTCGGTTATGTCCTGGGATATGCCCACAATGCCGACCGGATTTGATTCCGAGTCGTGCAGTAGCGTTAAATTCAGGTGAATAAATATTTCAGCGCCGGACTTGCTTCTGGTGCGCTCTTCCGTATTGAGCTGGCCTTTTTCCAGCAACGTTTTTAGAAGCGGAGCATGTATTTTTTCGCGGTCTTCTTCTGGATAAAAGATTGTGACGTTTTGCCCAATCAGCTCCTGCTGTGTGTATCCAAAAACATGGGCGGCGGCCCGATTGCAGCCGGTAATAGTGCCCTGCAGGTCAGTGATAATGATGGAATCATGAAGCTGGTCAAGAATGCTGGGCTGAAGAAAAAGCCAGTCAATGGGCGCGCGCGGCTGAATTGCCGGTTCCTGCCGGATTACTTCTCCGGCCTCGGATTCGTTCGAAGGGTCAAACGACCTTGATGACATAGACACCTATTTTGTGAGGGTTTCCCCTCCCGGAAGAAAATGGTGTTCAACAGCAAGCGCATTCCCTGGGATTTACGGAACAGCCTGCGCCTGGCTGCTCGCGTACAAATCAGCAACAACCGTGCTCCATCAACACAGTTGCGGCTTAAATTTTTTCTCTTGCGTGTACCTGGGGCGTTGCAAGTATTTATGTGCAGTATAGCTCGATTTTGCTTTTGGCGAATATGGGGTTTTTGCCTGAGGGCTTTGTAAAGAATGCAAAATCCTGAAAGAAACAGCGTTTCAGTTGCAGAAAAGAAGGTGAATGAGCGTACGCGCTTACAGGTATTTTTCTCGTAACAACGCAGCGTGATGCGCCACGTGTCCTGCCGCGATATAAGCACACGCCCTTACAGTAAATGGCTTGTCACTGGCTATGCCGGTACGCATCCATGCCGGTTCCGGCAGGTTGCGGAAGAATGAAATGGTGGCCATGCGGATTTCCCGGAATTCTTCTACATGATTGACCCATGAAATCTCATCAGCTTCCGCGGCGGCCACGGCAATATCCTGTTCAAAGCTCGGCATGGCGCTGGTATGCTCACGCGCAAACCACAAGGCGCGGGAAACAAAAATGCGCTCAGCATCATTCACATGGTTCCACATCTGCCGGACGGTCCATTTACCTGGCGTATAACGGTGCAGGGATTTCTCTTCCGATATGCGGTGCAGAAGCGGCAGCGTCTCCTCCAGTTGGTTCTGCAACGTATGAACAATGTCATTGCTCTTGATGCGGTCAATGTATCCAAAATAATATGGGGCGGCTTCGTTGGCTTCAGGGCGTCCAATCATGGAAATATGTTAACAGGAGAAAACAATTTTTAGAGATGATGCAAGTAGATGGCGTATCAGCCGTGGCAAGGCTCCAGGGGACGAAGCGGCACCAGCTCAGGGCGAAGTGGATCTTACGGCAGGTTCCAGGCAATAACTTGCACATTCTCTTACCAATCAAGACAATAAAATCATGTTCGGCAAGTCCAAACCAGCGCCGCAGCAGGTAACCAATGGCCGTTTTGAGATTGAGCGCGAAGGGCACATGGCTTATCTTGAATACAATCTTGCGGGCAAAGTTCTACAGCTCATTCATAGTGAAGTTCCGCCTGCCCTGCGCGGCAAAGGACTGGGTTCAGAGCTGGCACATTCGGCGCTGGAATACGCGCGGGAGCAGGGTTTGAAAGTGGATGTGATCTGCCCTTCCGTTGCAGCTTATCTGGAAAAGCACCCTGAGTACGCTGATCTGGTGCTTTAGCCTGCTACGATGAGCGCTATTTACGTATAGCCGTTCACTCCAAATCGCTTTAAGCCCCCTTATGGACGGACCTATTCTTTTATACGAAGAAGCTATTACTGCTAAATCGGGAGCATAGATGCGCTGTCACATATATGCTCCCGAAATATGACTAGGGAATTACCTGCATTTCGGTATGCGATGACCATGCTGCATCTGTCGCCGCCATTCGGCGCTTCCACAAGTAAGCAGAGTGGCTGCGCGGTTGCCTGTTGATGTATGGGGCTGAGCATCTACGCCATTGTCATCGCCTGGAGTGGCAAGGAAGCTATGAAAATTTCCTTCAGCATCAGCATATATGCCAACAATTTGTTGGAAGCTGTTAATGCCGAGGGCAAATGTAAAATCGCCTCCCGGAAAATCCACTGTCTGGAAATTTCCGCGCGTACGCAGAAACCCATGTGTCACAAAGTTAATGTCATCGTAAGTTCCTACAATATCTCCAGCGTTACTGATGGCAGCAGGCTCGGTGTCTCCCTGGCCAGGGATGTTCAGTTCTTGAAACGTATTGTTGCTATCAAGAAAGCCGCGAAAGGTCCGCGGATCAAAGAATGGCCCCACAATATCGCCGTGATTGTTGATGCCCGCGGCAAAGGACAAAGCGAACTGACCAGATGTGGGTCCATGGTCGATGGTAGTAAATTGACCATTATCCAGCAGGAAGCCATGAAATCCCTGGTCCGCGGATTGATATTCCCCTACAACCTGCCCTTTGTCATTGATCTCAATTGGTAAAGTAAGAATAGCTCCAGGAAAATCAATCGTTGCCAGTGCGCCATTCTGCGATGAAAACCCATGCAAGGTTCCAGCGTTGTCAGTGTAGGACCCCACGATATCGCCGCGGTTGTTGATTCCTTCAACTGCGGTGGAAGTCGCGCCAGGAAAGTCAATGGTTGTAAAGCCGCCCTTTTTCTCTGTTACATAACCGTGCTGGACACCGGATGCATCCTGAAATAAGCCTACAATTTGGCCGGCATCATTGATGTTGGAGGCTTCGGTGATTGGTAAGCCAGGCAGATCAATATTGGCGTATGAAAGCGGCGCCAGCCGCGGCGCCGGGATTACCGGGGCCATTGTATATAGGAATGTGGCCGATGTAAGTGAGGCACGCGCTGTTCCGGTTGCACTTGTGCTCAGGGACGTATTGAAAGTAACGAGTGATGTTATGTCGCCTGCCAATGCAGGCACCAGAAAGTTTACGTGGTTATGAAGAGTAGACGTCAGGCTTCCATTTTGATTACTGATTCCTGCTTGCACTGAGAAAAAATCGATGATTGGGAAGTCCTGGCCATCCTCAACCTGAACCGA
>DASRCD010000250.1:0-2890 GCA_035653315.1 Candidatus Angelobacter sp. | reverse complement strand
CCCGGCATGAAGCGGGCGGGAATTTTTTGCCTCGTTCAGAAGCTTGTAATCAGAATGTCCGTTGGGCGCGTGGTTGAGCCGACAGGGTAGCTGCCAGGCACGCGGGTAAGCGCCCCGGTCGCGGAGTTCACGCTATAAACGGCCAGGTGCTCGCCGGTATCATCGCCAAAAACTCCAACTAAAAATCTGCCGCTTGGGTCCATCGCTATTCCTGTTCCCAGACCGTGAGCCGCAGTCTGGCTGGAAAGAGCTAGCTTTCCTGTCTGCGGATGGATGCTGTAAACATTGATAACGCCTTGCTGATGAAAGTTCTGGTATAGGAATTTGCCGGATGGGCTGAACGCCATACGGGCCTGAGAATTACCTTGCAATAGATTTGCTGCCGGGTTTGCCTCCAGCGTTCGGAATGGAGATCCAGGCACAGGCGTTAAGTTTCCATTCGCAATGGAGAATGCATAAATGCCATTCGCCGTGCCGATGTAGGCAAATTCGTCATTCATGGCCGCTGAGAGCGTTCCAAAATTATCCAGAGGTTGAGCTGGAATCTGGACGGTTGTCTGGAGAGCAAGAGCGCCAGTCTGCGCGCTGATGGAATAAAGATTTACGGTTACTCCCGCTCCCTGCTGCGCTGCCACCAGAGACGAGCCAGATTGCGCTATTGCGCTGGCAGAAAAATTGCCCGTTATCCCATCTCCGGGAACTGGCGTAAGCGTGCCATCAGAATTCAGCTTAAATGCGCTGACCCCGCCGGAAAGGCTGCTTCCAACAAAGACCACCGTACTTGTTGCGGCGGGTGTTGGCGTTGGAACCGGCGTGGGAGTTGTGGACGGAGTTGGCGTTGGAAGCGGGGTTGGCGTGGTTATCGGCGTAGGTGAAGGAAATGGAGTTGGAGAGGGCGTGGGCGTTGGTGATGCTACTGGCGTCGGTGTAGGGTTGGGGCTGCTGGAGAGCCGGTTTCCGCTAATGCCTCCGCATCCAATCGCGGCAGTCAGTACTAATATGAAAAGAGCAAAAGAGCATTTTCCCGCGAGATTCCTGAACATAAGCTGGATTCCAATCCATTTTCAATCTGAGAACAAAATTGATGGAACATGCTTTACTGACCAGAGCCGCTTGCCTAGATAAAAGAATCCAGAAAACAACAGCAGGTTGGCTTTCGAGAAGAACAAATTTCAACAACGTGGGCTAAACAAAGGTATTTTCGCTGTTTCGCGATGCAATTCGGCGAATGCCTTTATACTGGAATGCTTTATGTCATTACCTGCTGCCCCAGGTAAACAAGATAAATTCCGCTTCCGGCTGCTCCCCACGCTCAAGCGCGGAGAGATGTGGCGCTATTTTGGCCCGGCCTTTGTGGCCAGCGTCGCTTATATTGACCCGGGAAATTTTGCCAGCAACTTTGATGGCGGAGCCCGGTTCGGATACACGTTGTTATGGGTATTGCTATGGTCAAATGCCATGGCCATCCTGATCCAGTATCTTTCCGCCAAGCTGGGCATTGCCACGGGAAAAACGCTGCCGCAAAATTGCCGCGCATATTTTCCGCCAAAAATCAATTTTGGATTGTGGCTGGCAGCGGAGCTGGCCGCGCTCGCTACGGACCTGGCTGAATTTCTGGGCGCAGCGCTTGGGTTTTACCTGCTCTTTGGCATTCCACTTCTTCTGGCCGCCTTCATTACGGCAGGCGTGGTGTTCCTGATGCTGGCCGTGGAGCTATACGGCTTTCGCAGGCTGGAGCAACTCATCATGGTGTTTGTTTTCGCCATTGCCGCCTGCTATGCCTTTGAATTGTTCATGGTGCATCCAGACTGGGGCGCAGTGGCCAAAGGGGTGATCATCCCCAAGATCAACTCCAAGAGCATCTACATTGCGGTAAGCATGCTGGGCGCAACGGTGATGCCGCATGTGATTTATCTGCATTCCGCGCTGGTGCAACATCGTGTGCAGGAGGACGCAAAAAAGGACCATCCGGAAAAGTGGATACTCACCATGCGCCACCTTCGCTATGAGTTGTTTGATGTGCTGGCCGCGATGAACGGGGCCTGGCTCATCAACTCCGCCATGATCGTAATGGCCGCAGCGGTGTTTTATAAACACGGAGTGCCGTTCACCTTTGACGAGGCCCACCTTACGCTGCAACCTCTTCTGCCGGCTGTTTCCGGGACGGCTTTTGCCCTGGCGCTGCTGTTCTCCGGGCTGTCTTCTTCCACGGTGGGCACCATGGCAGGGCAGGTGATTATTGAGGGATTTTTAGATATTAAGTTCAGCGTCTTTTTACGCCGCCTTATCACCATCATCCCCGCCCTTATTGTGATTGCGCTGAAACTCGACCCTCTCAAAATTTTGTTACTATCACAGGTTGTGCTGAGCTTTGCAATTCCATTTGCCCTTATCCCTCTGGTTTTGCTGACGCGCTCGCAAAAAGTAATGTCTGACCTGGTGAACAGCCAACGGACCAATTACATGGCGTACGTGGTCACGGCCGTAATTGTCGCCCTCAACCTGCTGCTGCTTTTTCAGATGCTGGGCGGCGAATTTTAGGTCCTGTCTCCTTACAGGGTTTGTGGAACGTTTATCAGCGCACGGGAATCCAATAAAATGGGTGAAATATGAATACATTTGGCAGTCGCGCAAAGCTGCGCGCCGGAAATCAGGAATACGAAATCTATCGACTGGACGCATTGGAAAAGCACAATTGCTCTCCTCAGCGTCTCCCATTTTCCCTGAAGATATTATTGGAAAATCTTTTGCGCACTGAGAACAGCCGCAGCGTGACCGCTGACGATATCCGCTTTCTGGCGGATTGGAAGCCGCAGGCGGTTCCGGACAAGGAAATCGCCTTCACTCCGGCCCGCGTGCTGATGCAGGATTTTACCGGCGTCCCGGCGGT
>DASRCD010000249.1:0-6842 GCA_035653315.1 Candidatus Angelobacter sp. | reverse complement strand
ACTGAGTTGATGGAAGAATCCTGCCAAAGCACCGCGTCAAGTATAAAATTAAAGCAGTGTCGGGGTGGATGTGGTTCGCGTGACACAGCCGTCCTCGGCTATGCCACCTTACCCTTAAATGATCATGGAGATGATCGTGGACCGCAGGCGCCCTCGCCTGCGAATCTTTGTTTATGCCAGAACTAAACCTCCCTAGACAAATGAGGAAAAGGTCAGGATTGCAACGAACACTATTTGTTGCAATCCTGATTCACGCCAATAATAACTTACGTAACAAGCTTAATTATTTTAAGCTTTGGTGCAAGGGTATTGTGCCGAGGAATAAGAGATTTCTTCGTGCAAAAGCCCTTAGTTAGGTACTGCTGAACTGCGCTATTGCATATCGTGATGGCGATCCTGTCAAATATGCAGAAAGACATAGGCATGTACACCAAGTTTATTTGTCACTGGGATGAAAGTGGCGCTGATCCCGGAGTTGAAACCAAGTCTAAGTCCGACACCCCACTTATTGGAGTCGGCGGTTATTTAGCTGATGCGGATCAGTGGAACGCATTCACAGCTGCATGAAATCCTCTCATTGAATCCAAAGGACTGCCATTTTTTCACATGGTGGACTTTGCAAATCTAAAGCGCCCCTATTCAACATGGAGCGAACCGGAGCGGGAAGAATTTATTGATGCGTTGCTCAAGATCATTAATGACAATACTCGTGCTGCTGTTGTTTGGGTGCTTGAAACCAACGCATATATGGAAGTCATTAAGGCTAAAAACCTGCTCGATAAAGATATCGTGCGGGCTTACCACATTTGTGCGCGGAAATGTATCGAGTGGGTTTCAATATGCGCCAAAATAGCCGGGTATCAGGACAAAATTCTGCATATTTTCGATCAAGGAAATCCCGCTTGGCGCACTTTTGCTGGAGCGTTCACGCCAGAGATTCTGGGCGTCTATAACATCTTTCAGCCAATCGCGCAGAGCAAAACTGATGTGGTTCCGCTGCAATCGGCGGATGTTCTAGCCCATCAGGTAGTCCGCAATTTTGCTCTTTCTGGTGGCTTAATTTCAGGCAACAGTCAGCGCCTTTATTCTTACAGATTGCTCGGGAAGCCGGGGCAAATTCGCTATATCGACTTACCGACTTTGAGCCGAAGTACCGTGAAGAGTTGGCTCTCGAACAATTGCAATTGCGCGGTGTAGACGTAAGAAAGATTTTTTATATGAGCGGGGTCACTCCAGAGCAACAGGAGATTGCAAATGAGGTATTTAAGTAAGGAGTCACAGTGAAAGTGATCGGGCTTGTTTTTGCATTCGCTGGGTTTGTAACAGGGTTAATAGCTGCTCATCGCTGGCTTCACGCCAGCATGGTTTCAATTGCGCCAACGTGGAAGGTAGAACCGGGAGAAACGGACGCCAGCCAACAAGGATGGCAGGCTGGCACTATGATGGCGTTCAACAAGTCCGGCGAGTTGAACAAAAAAGCTGCTGGTTGGACGGCAGTTGCGGTCGCTCTTCAAACGATAGGCACTTTCCTCTTGGCTTTTGCGGACTAATATAGGCGCATGAAGCAAGAGACCAAAGCTTTAAATTTTGGTCTTTCATAAGTAAATGTACCCTTCTTCTGATTATGCAAGTATTTGTTGCTGCTGATTCACCAGCACACAATAAATACATCACAGGCGCGTTGACATTGCTGTTCCGCGGGCGTCCAATGGTTCTGTCAGGCTTGTAACTTCCGGGCCACGCTCTATTCCACTTCTTCTAAAGAGCCTGACATATTTCTTGAAAAAAAGGATGAATTTTAATGAGCACTGCACAAGCTCCCATGCTTGACATGGATATGCTGAATGCTTTTATTGGGCGTTTTGTAGGCGACCTTGGCGCTGCGGTTCATGCCGGAATGGTTGTCATCGGAGAAAAACTCGGGCTGTTTAAGGCGCTGGCGGAAAAGCCTATGACTTCCGCAGAACTTGCGGCAAAAACGCGGACAGATGAGCGCTATCTGCGTGAATGGCTGTCTTCACAAGCGGCGGGCGGCTACATTACTTATGACGAAAAATCAGATAAATTCAGCCTGAATCAGGTGCAGGCCTTTACCCTGGCAAATGAAGAGAGCCCAGCGTACCTGCCTGGAGCGTTTGAGCTGGCCCTGGGTTCGCTCGCGGCCGTTCCCCGCATTGTTGAATCTTTCCGCACCGGCGCGGGCATGGGTTGGCACGAGCATGAGGATGGTGTGTTTCATGGCTGTGAAAAGTTCTTTCGTCCCGGCTATGCCGCCAACCTTATCAGCTCCTGGATTCCCGCTTTGCACGATGTAAAGCAAAAGCTTGAGGCTGGCGCGCGCGTGGCGGATGTGGGCTGCGGGAAAGGCGCTTCCACCCTCTTGATGGCCAAAGCATTTCCCAAGTCGCGCTTTATTGGCTTTGACTACCACGATAAATCCATTGAAGCTGCCCGTGAAGCGGCCCGGCGTGAAGGCGTTGCGGACCGCGTTACCTTCGAAGTGGCCAAAGCCAAAGACTATCCCGGCAAGGATTATGACTTTGTCGCCGTCTTTGACTGCCTGCATGACATGGGAGATCCTATTGGGGCTGCCGCTCATGTACGCCAATCTTTAGCTAAAGATGGTACATGGATGATCGTAGAGCCTTTTGCCAATGACCAGTTGAAAGATAATCTGAACCCGATAGGCCGCGTTTACTATTCCTTTTCCACGCTGTTGTGCACGCCCTGCTCACGTTCCCAGGAAGTCGGCCTTTGCTTGGGCGCTCAGGCAGGCGAGCAACGCATTCATGAGGTTGTGACTTCAGCCGGTTTTAGTCGTTTCCGCCGCGCTACGGAAACGCCTTTCAATATCGTTTATGAAGCTCGGCCCTGATTTTCTCTTCTGACCTCTTGCGGCGCACCTCTCTTAAGTGCGCCGCATTCTTCTCGATTATCAAAGCCTCTTGTCTTTCCAAAATCATTTCTGGTCTCTGAATACCCGCGCATCAAATTTGTTGCGGAAGAAAGGGCTTTTACTCTAGCCACGGCAAACTACATTGGTTATTCTGCTTTTAGGGAAGAAATATGCAGGAAGAAATCGCACTTTCGAGCATTCTGGGCGCGTCCGTTTATGACAGTACCGGCGCGCTCGCAGGACGCGTCCGCGAAGTTGCGCTTACTCCCCGCCAGGACCCGAACCGCGTCTCCGATTTTGTCGTGAAAACCCGGGAAGGTGACCGGTTATTGCCGGCATGGCAGGTCCGGACCGTGATTGGATCGTCAATTCAGGTCAACGGCCATCCGGAGGACTGGCCGCCACTTTCCAGTTCTGAAGGCATGCTGCTGTTAGAGCGTGACCTGCTGGACCAGCAGATCATTGATGTTTCCGGGCGCAAAGTGGTTCGCGTGAATGACGTTGATTTCCGCCGCGAGCCCTTCAATGGCACAGTCAAACTGAAACTTGGCCGGGTCGATATAGGCCTGCGCGGCGCAATTCGCCGCCTGCTGAAAGGCATAGCGCCCAGCCGGGCCATTGAGGCGCTGGCCGTTCGCATACCGGAGAGGTCCATTCCGTGGGAGGCCGTCGATCTTATTGAAACCGATCCGGCGCGCCGCGTTCATCTCAAACTGGAGTATGAGCGCCTTTCCAAATTGCATCCGGCCGATATTGCCGACATTCTGGAAGACCTTGCGCCAGCCGAACGCGAGGCCGTCTTCGGCTCGTTGGATGAAGAAGTGGCCGCTGAAGCCTTGGAAGAGATCGACCCCAAGATGCAGATCGAGCTTATGCGCTCAATTGAGTCTGAAAAGGCCGCTGACATTGTGGAAGAAATGGACCCCGATGCTGCCGCCGACCTTCTCGGCGATCTGCCTCAGGAAACCTCGGAAGAAATTCTGGAAGAAATGGAGCCGGAAGAACGTCAGGAAGTTTCTGAACTGCTGGCCTTCCATGAGAACACCGCCGCTGGACGCATGACCACGGATTACATTGCGCTCTCACCCGAGCATACCGTGGGTGACGCGATTGACCGCCTGCGCTCTTTTGAAGGCGAAGCAGAAACCATCAGCACCATTTATCTGGTGGATTCACAGGAAAAATTGGTCGGCGCTGTGCCGCTTGTATCGCTGGTGCTTGCCTCCTGGGGCACGCGTTTGGGCACGCTTACGCCTGAGCACGTAATTTATTGTGAAGTGAATACTTCTGATCATGACGTTGCTGAAATGTTTGATAAATACAATCTGTTGACCCTGCCCGTGGTGGATGAAGAGCAGAAGCTCACCGGCATTATTACGGCAGATGACGTAATCAGCCTTCTCCGCGACCGCATCTAGCCCAGCTTCCATTAGCCACAGATTCCAAGCTGTTTTTAAGGCTTTATAACCACTGTGTTTGCATACTTCCTGGGTTAAAATATCTGCACTCGGGTACTCACATACTCAGGCTCTTTCTAGCATGAAACTTATTTATAGGCGGTTTAGCGTCATCGCGGGCTTTGCCGTGTTGCTCGCTGTGTTGGTAATCAGTACGGCTGTTACACGTGAGCGTGTAGCCGTGCAGGCAGGCAATCGCGCATGGGTGGAGCACACGCAAAATGTGCTGCTGGAACTGAGTACGGTTGAATCGCTGCTAAAAGACGCTGAAACAGGACAGCGTGGCTTCCTTTACACCGGCGAGCCTCGCTATCTTGAGCCTTACAACAATGCAGTAAACCAGATTGATTCGCATCTCAGCAGCTTGGCGGAGCTGGTTGCGGATAACCCCCAGCAAACCGCACATATCCCCGAGTTGCGCAGCCTGACAAAGCAAAAGCTGGATGAATTGGCCCGGACGATTCAGCTTTATGGCGAAAACCAGAAAGAGGAAGCGCGTACGGTGGTGCTCTCTGACACCGGCAGAAAGTTAATGGTTGATATTCACGCGCTTGTGGCGCAGATGCAACGCGATGAAAGTTCGCTGGAGTCCGCGCGTTTGCGGGATGTCTCCCGCAGTGCGCGTTCGCTGGTTCGGACCATTTATTTCACCACCATCCTGGCTTCGGTTGGGCTGGTGCTGCTGGCATTTTATATTTTGCGTGAGATGGCGGAGCGTGAGAACCATGCCATGGAAATCCGCGAGCGTGAAGAATGGTTCCGTGTAACCCTTGGCAGCATTGGTGATGCGGTGATCGCGACGGATGAAAAAGGCCTTGTCATATTCATCAACCCGGTTGCGGAAACGCTCACGGGCATTAAGCTGGCCCAGGCGCGCGGCCGGCAGATCAGCCAGGTTTTTCCCATCTTCAATGAGCACTCGCGCAAGCCGGTGGAAAATCCGGTGGCAAAAGTGCTTGAATTGGGGCATGTAATGGGCCTGGCGAATCACACGGTATTGCAGCGCAGTGATGGCACCCTGATCCCTATTGAAGATAGTGCTGCGCCCATTTATGACGACGCACGAAAACTTCGCGGCGTTGTAATGGTCTTTCGCGATGTGACCGGTGAAAAGCAGGCGGAAGAAGTAATGCGCAAGGCGGAAAAGCTGGCCGCCGCCGGACGCCTTGCCGCCACCATGGCCCATGAAATCAACAACCCTCTGGAAGCGGTGAGCAACCTGATTTACATCGTAAAAAGCTCTGCCGGCTTGTCAGACGAGGTGCGTGGCTACCTGAACATGGCGGAGCAGGAGCTTGACCGCGTTTCTCACATCACGCGGCAAACGCTGGGCTTTTATCGCGATACCTCTATTCCTGAGCCCGTGCACATGCAGACTGTGGTCGATTCCGTTTTGCGTCTCTACAGCAACAAACTCAAAAGCAAGAACATTACTGTTGAACTGGATGGTGCTGATTGTCCGCCCATCCACGGCCTGCAGGGCGAGATGAAGCAATTAATCGCCAACCTGGTTTCCAACGCTGCTGATGCCGTGGGCGAGAATGGAAAAATCGTGATCTCGGTCCGTCCCGGCGAAAACGGCGTCACGGTTCAGGTCGCAGACAGCGGTCCGGGAGTTCCAGCGGAAACGCGTCCACATATCTTTGAGCCGTTCTTTACCACCAAGCAGGACGTGGGCACGGGCCTTGGTCTGTGGGTAAGCAAGGAAATTGCTGAGCGGCATGGGGGCAGCATCAATATTGCTTCAGAGAGTAATGGCTTGGGCGGGGCCGTTTTTGTGGTTTATCTTCCTTTTGAGGACCGTTCAGAAACTGCAAGTAGCGGCGTTTAGCCTCACTCTTCACATAACAGCAGCAGCACCCTGAGATGAAGCTTTAGAATAAGCCTGGAGCTTCAATGTTCAACTTTGATCGCGTTTCCTCTCCGGCGTTTTCAAAAGTTTTATTTCTTTTCGTTTTTATTTTCAGCCTCCCGGCTTTAAGCCTCTTTGCCTCTTCCCATCAGAAATCTTCCGGGCCGCAAATCATCGGCTACTTTACTGAGGGCGGTGCGAAATCCGGCAAGTACACGGTGAAAGATCTTGCCAGCAGCGGAGCCGCGCCGATTCTTACAGAAATCAACTACGCTTTTGGCCGCGTGGCGGATAATCAATGCCAGATCGCTGATCGCGAGGCGGCGCTAGACCATGCTTATGGCGCTGCTGAAAGCGTGGATGGCTCGGCTGATTCCGCTGGCGACAATCAGTTGCGCGGAATCTTTCATCAATTTCAGGAACTCAAGCAGAAGTATCCGAAGTTGAAAATTGTGGTGTCATTCGGCGGCTGGGGACAATCGGATGGCTTTTCCAGTGCGGTCGAGCCGGAGCATCTCCAGGAGTTTGTCCGCTCCTGTGTACAGACATTCATTGCGGGGCATTTTGCGCCGGGGATTGAAGGTCCGGGAATCTTCGATGGCATTGATATTGACTGGGAGTATCCGGTGGAAGGTGG
>DASRCD010000248.1:0-6198 GCA_035653315.1 Candidatus Angelobacter sp. | reverse complement strand
TAAATAAATCGGCGCCATATAATCAAGCAAAGACAGAACACCGCGTTTTTCCGTGAGTCTAAGCACTAAGCCCGAAGTAGTCCGAATCTCCTTTTCTGCTGGTTCATCGGGGGGAGTCGCACTAATCCCAAATATGCTGCGCCGAGCAATTAAGCGACGGGAGCCTACGCCGTGGGCTCTAACGGCTGCCTCAATCCAACCTTCGCTATAGGAACAAATCGCAGAATAGTCCGCCAAAAATACAATGCTTTCTAGGCCTACATGCAAAAGTCTTGCGGCAGATTGTTCTGATCCAACCAACACTGTTCGCGTGCCCCGCCCATTCCTGAACTCTAGGCTAATGCATTCAAAAGGATCGACTTCGATCATGCTTTTTATGCCATGGGTATCACAGTACGCTTTAAGCTGTGCAAAAGCAGGCGAGGAGGCGGGTTTCAACGTGGGAGCCGACGCAGCAGTTTCTTCAGAAAGGGCCGGAGCGGATTCTGCATCGCCTGTCTGATCTTCTCGAACTATCTCCTCTTGGATCGGCCCGTCCAAATCGGCTGGAGTCGATTTGTCTTTTGAGATTTGAGAATCACTGGACACAAATCGCCCTCTGAAATTCCATAGAAATCATTCGAAACTTCTCGCTTTCAACCAATCCGTTCTTTTAGAGGTGAGATTGTAACTGCCCCAATTGCCTGATAATTTTGCAACAAACAAAACATCAGAACTGTTCATGAATTTCTTTATTACGTCTCTAACCTCGGATGAGGATTGGTCCGTGGAAACTAGCCATACTGACTTTTCGAGATGGCACCATGTTCCATATGCTGACTTTAAGCCATCGATAACTCGCTGATAATCTTCAGGGGTATCATTCGGCGATTTAAGGTCGTATGTGATGAGATGAACCAATTGACCTCCGATTTTGCATCGCAAAAATCATACCAAACTTCAGACTGCGAAAGGTGGGCTTTGGATTAACTCTCCTGGCGCACGCTTCGGACATGAAAACAATCGTCCTCCTTCTGGTGATAAAGTTGCCTGATGGCCGACACCACAAATTCCTCAAACTTTGAGGAGCTCGTCGAGTGGGCCTACAGCACCCTGCCCCAGAAGGTCCGGCATCTGCCGGATTTCCCCGGCATTCAAGTAGTTGACGAGCCTCCAGCAGAAGTATTCGCGGAGATGGCGGCCGAAAGGAAATGGCGTCTGGAACTGAATTATTGGGCTTGTACAGCGGCACACTCCGGACGCAACGGTCATTCTTCGAGATGAAGTATGCCCCCAACCTGATCTTTGTTTTTCGCGGCCCCATTCTGCGATATATAAGTCATACAAAAAGAGATTTGCGCGCCGAAGTGAAACGGGTGGTCTGGCATGAGGTGGCACACTGGCTCGGCTTTGAAACCGAGGAGCAAGTGAAAGCCCTGGGTTTATGAGCCGCTGCTCGGAAAGAACACAGCAGGCGTACCCTAACCTGCCCAATCATGCGCGAAATCCGCGCGCGAGCAATGACGCGAGAATGAGTCGAAGGACCCCGAGGATGATGTACCTAACTATGCCGATTCAGGGAGTTTTAACCAAACCGTCTTTCTTCTTGTCTGAGACCTCGCGGTCTTGAAGCGACTACCCTGCAACCGCGTCTCACGGCCCAATTTTTCAGCCAGGTCTGCCCATCTTGGATCATCTTTTCAATCAGTGCCATCTTTTTTTCCCGGCGCCAACCCTTGATCTGCCTTTTCGCGGCGCTTCGCCATATATACGTCATCATAGTGACCAAACGGGCCATGCAAAACGTTGTAATCCATGGTGTAAGGAAGGTAAAATATCCAGAGTAGGCTCTACGCTCTGGCAAGTTTTTAGCATCAAAGGAGTCTTATGGCATCCCGTCGACTCGTTTATCAGCAAGGCGATCATATCTGCACTCTTTACGCGTCTCCTGAAGAACAATTGCAAGCGGCCGTTGAATACGTCAAGGCAGGACTTGCCCGAGGCGAGCAGTGTTTATATGTCTGCGGTGAACATACACCAGAGGAGTTGCGGGCGGCCTTGCAGGCATCCGGGGTCAATGTAAAGGAAGAGGAAGGCCGTGGCGCTTTGAGTCTTGTCACAAAGGCAGAAGCCCATTTGAAGGATGGCCATTTCAACGCCAACAATATGATTTCTTTTCTTCACCAGGCAGTGAAGGACGCGCTGGATGCCGGGTTCAATGGACTGTGCGCGGCCGGCGATATGGGATGGGTCACCGATGGCGTACCGGGAACCGAAGAACTCACGGAATATGAGTCCCGCCTTAACGAATTTTACGCCAACAATCGGGCGCTTGGGCTTTGCCAGTACAACCGCAAGTCTCTTCCATCACGGTTTCTTGACCACTGCATAGCCACTCACCGTTTTGTCAGAATTGAAGGGCCAATTGCGTTAGAAAATCCATTCTACGAAGAACCAGGCGTGGCAATTGGAAGGGAAGCAGCAACCGAATCTGAAACCATGCAGAAGATACACAAAATCTTTGAGCGGAAGCCTCCTGCACAGCTGCATGTGCCAGCCTGAAGTCCCGCGCCAGCGGAATGGTTGATAGTAGTCCGGCCAATCGTTGAGATCGGCATCGTGTTGGATTGAAGGCAGCCATGCGGAACATTTTGCTGGTTAATAATTCAAATTGAAGTTCAGCAAATTCCAGTGGTAAGAAAACCAGACAAAGGCGATGCATGCCAGCACAATCAGCAGGTTCCAGAGCTTGGCCCAGAACCATTCACGCCGGTCTATCCATGACTGGAAGCAGGCCAGGAGAACCAGCACTGTTCCCAGTGCGCCAACAGTGCCGAAGGCCTGAATCAGGTAAAACCGGGTGTCAGTGCGTGAGCTCAGTAATGACGGCGAGTCACTGGAAAGAGTGAGTAGAAGCAGGAGCAGGAAAGCAATGTCAATGGCGCAGACAATTCTTACCAGCGGGTGCAAGCGCAGATATCCCGCATCAAGTTCCAGCCTGTGATGATAATGGCGGCGAACCATCGCGGCCAGAGGCCATGCAAGCAAAGTAAATGCCATGATGACCAGGGCAAACACGATCACGGACTGATTGAAATTGTTGCTGGCCGTCATGGGAACGCGTTGATACACCACGGCCGGAAAGTTAGGAATGAGCTGCATGGGGCCATCGTGATCAACGCGGCGGAAGGCAATCAGGTCCTGGCCGTTGACGGAGCGATACACCAGCGGCGCGATCTCCTGCCACTTTTTAAGCTGTCCATTGAAATCTTTGAGTGGCTCAACCTTGATCATGCCGTTTTCGTCTAGCATGACCTGCACGCCTCCACCAACTGCAGCCACTTTGAGGAAGCTGCTTTCAGAGCGACGGCTGGTGAGATAACGGCCGGCAACCGCGCGCGCGTCTGCGTCGGCAGTGGAAAGCTTTTCAACCTTCGGCGGCGTGTAAGGAAAATAGCGGTCAAGAAAATGTTCCCATAACGCCGTACGCGGGCTGATGTCGCCTTTGCCGGCGCTGTTATAGGAGACAAAAAAACCAATGCCGCTATCGAGCATGAGATGCATGTCGCTGTGGAAGTAAATGGTGTCGCCGCCGTGGCCGATGATTCGATGTCCATTGCGCGTCTCTTCATAAAAGCCCAGGCACATGCCGTTGAGTGCGGGGCTCAGGCCAAACTGGCGGGAGTGCATCTGCTGCGCGGTGTCAGGACGGAGGATTTGCGTATTTTCAAACTTGCCGTTTTGCAAATGCGCGATCATGAATCGCGACAAGTCAGCAGCCGTGGCAGCAAGCGCCCCGGCGGGAGCTTCTTCAATGATTTCAAACGGTTTTGCTTTGCCTGAACCTAGGTTGTAGCCGCCTGACATCATCGGCTTCAAATCGGAAGGCAAGGGCTGAGCAAAAGTAGAGCGTGCCATTCCCAGCGGCTTAAATATGTTTTCCGTTACATAGTCATTGAAAGGCCGTCCGGAAACACGCTCCACAATGTAGCCGGCAAGAGAAGCTCCATAGTTGGAATACGCGGGCGTGGTTCCCGGAGGAAAGATTCGCTCAGGAATATGCGATACCAGATGCTGCTTGAGCGTGCCGATGGGCGCGCCTTCTTCAGTGATTAAGTCTTTGATTTGTTCCTCAAACCCCGGTGTGTGGGTCATGAGATTACGGAGCGTGATCGGCTTGCCGAATTTGGCTGGAATTTTGAAATCAAGATACTCATTGATGTCGCGGTCCAGATCCAGCTTGCCCTGTTCCACCAGTTGCATCACGGCGGTCCAGGTAAAGAGTTTTGAAATGGAACCAGGACGAAACAGCGTGGCGTCCACCGTGACCGGAGTTTTCTTCTCCACGTTGCTATAGCCATAACCTTTGGAGAAGAAGATTGCGCCGTCTTTTACCACCAGCACCACGGCCCCGGCAATGTTCTCGCGTTCAAGCTGCATTGGCACAAAACCATCAAGGAAAGCATGAACATCATCGGCGGTCATTGCATGAGGAGGCTCAGTGACTTTTGATTCGCCAACGGCAGGAGGCAATTGTGGTGAAGGTGGCGCAGGCGTTGCTTTGGGAGCCTGAGCTATCAGCGCGCAGGCCAGAACAAACTGAATAATGACAAATAGAAATGGGCGAAGTTTCATAGGGATCACAGGGCTCCGTTCCTGCTGTCCGAAAATCGGCATAAAAGAACGGGAAAGAATACCACGCCAAGAATAAGGAAAATCTTAGAAGCAAGAGACGCAGTACGAGTGTTGGCAATCAGGAGCCAAAAACTTCAAGTTTCGATTTTGGTCTTTGGAATATTCAGAGCAACTTCTCTGCAAAAATCGATCTGCAAAGTAAAAATTTTCTAAGATAAATGTAGAACGCAGAGGGCAGTGACTTTTGTGCTATTCACGTTCCCGCAGAATATTTAAAATCGGTTACACTCGAATTCAGAAGATAAAAAGTTGTGTTTGCTGCCGCAGTTTCACCCGCCAGAGACACTACAAGTTTAAATAGTTCCCCCGCTAAGCAAGAGGCATTTTGAACAAAGCTAAAGTGTTGCTCATGGATGACGATCCGGTCATTCTTTCCGCCGTTTCTGAATTTTTACAGATGGAAGGATATTTCGTCGTTCAGGCAGCCAATCTTAAATCCGCATACCAAGCCCTGGAACTGGACACGCCGGATGTCGCAGTCATTGATTTTGATCTGCCGGATGGCTCCGCGCTTGATTTTCTTGGCAGTCTCAAGAGCATGAACTTTCCTTTGAAGTGTATTGTGCTCACGGGCCACGGTTCCATTGACTTGGCGGTCAAAGCGATCAAGGAAGGCGCGGAACAGTTTTTAACCAAGCCGGTGCAGTTTTCTGTGCTCATGACGGCAGTGCGTTCCTGCCTGGAGTCACAACAAAACCAGCGCAAGCAGTTGGCGCGCAAGATGTCGCGCCCGCGATATAGCAAAAATCCTTTTCACGGCACCAGCCCGGCCATCAAGCGGCTTAGCCAGGAAGTGCGAAAAATTGTAAACACAGAGCGGCCTATCCTGATTCAGGGCGAGACCGGCACGGGAAAAGGAGTGCTGGCCCAGTGGATCCACAAGAACGGGCCGCGCGCGGAAGAAACCTTGGTTGACGTGAATTGCGCCGGTTTGTCTAAAGATTTGCTGGAGTCAGAGCTCTTTGGCTATGAAAAAGGCGCGTTTACCAGTGCTGCCGGCAGCAAGCAAGGACTGGTGGAAGCCGCGCATAAGGGGATCCTCTTTCTTGATGAACTTGGCGAAATGGACCTTGCCGTTCAGCCCAAATTGTTGAAGGTGCTGGAAGACAGCCGTTTCCGCCGCCTGGGCGATGTGCGTGAGCGCGTTGTGGACATACAAATCATTGCGGCAACCAATCGTAACCTTATGCAGTCCGTGCGCGAAATGAAATTCCGAGAAGACCTTTATTTCCGCATAAACACGTTTCATCTGCGGATTCCGCCCTTGCGGGAGCGGGTAGAAGACATTCCTGTAATCGCAAACATTCTGCTCAATAACCTGGCGAATGATCTCGCACGGGAGCAGCAGGAGTTAAGTCCTGAGGCGGAAGCTCTCTTGAAAAGCTACTCATGGCCGGGAAACATTCGCGAACTGCGCAATGTACTGGAGCGCGTGGCGCTCACCTGTGATGCCCGTATTATTGAGGCCCAGGACTTGGGTCTGGCCCAACGGACGGCAACGCCGGTTTCCCTGGAAGAAACAGG
>DASRCD010000247.1:0-14936 GCA_035653315.1 Candidatus Angelobacter sp. | reverse complement strand
GAGCGGCATCACACAAGATCGGACCACCTGCCCGCGCAGAATTACTGTGCAAGAGCCGCACTGCGCCATGCCGCACCCGAACTTCGGTCCTCGCAGCCCGATTTCATCACTCAGGACATACAACAATGGCGTTGCTGGATCGAGTTCAACGGTGTGCAACTCACCATTTACTTTGATGGAAATCTTGTCCATGCAACTTAATTGTAACTGTCTCAGCGCCACTCTGAAGTACAAAGCCAGAGCTGCTCAGCGTGAACGGCGAGCTGATCATTGTGGGCGTTTAGAAGTTGGTCAAATTCCCAGCAGAGCGGCGAGTGATGAAAGCCTTAGCGCTTCGACATGGCAGTTACCTGCGTGCTCTACCCGATCACCGTAAAATGGCTGATGCTACACAAATCTGCGATTGCTCTTATTGCTGCTTCAACAAGTTGTAGAGCTCCCATGCACTGCGTTCCACCCAGCACTCGGCCAACTTGCCATTTTCTACTCGCCAGATTGCAATGCCGGTAAAGGAAATGGGCTTGCCCGTTGCAGGCAGTCCCAGAATGCCGTTATTCATTCCGCGGCATACCCAGCGCGAGACAACGCGGTCTCCCGTCGTATTGGAAAACAGCTCCAGATGTTCATTGCTTGCATCCAGGATTTTTTTCTGAAATTCCGCTACCCACGCGGCAAAAGCTTTGCGGCCTTTCACCACCTGTCCAGCCGTGGTGATGGTGTAATCCTCGGTCATCAGTTCATCGATGGCGCTTAAATCGTGCGGCGCATTCCATACGCGTCTAAAAAACTCTTTCGCCAAATGGATTGAATGCTCCGGAGTGAATAAATGCCCGGCTTTGTTTTCTGCCTGAGTTGAGCCTGAAATCCCGTAATACGCCTCTGCATCCACAACCAGGCCCTCAGGGTTAAGCCGCATCCTTTCGCAAACACGCCTGCTCTTTCCAGAAAATTCCGCCTGGTACAGCACAACAATCTCATTGTCGCCCGCGTTCCAAATTACATTCTCAATGGAAAAATGCAGCCGGCCCACGCGCTGCAATGCTTGCTGCCAATACTCCCTCAGCTCCGCTTTGCCGCGCAATGTTCCACGTCCCACAATGTCCTGAGCGATTGGGGAGCGGAACGTGGCGTCCTCATGAAAATGCGTAAGCACAGTATTCAGATCGCTATTGTTCCAGGCCTGTGCCCACGCTTCTGCTCGTTGGCGCGCCTCTTCTCCGGACACAGGAACTGCATGATGGGAAAGTTGAGACATAAATCCTCAGTACCTCGCGGATGACATCAGCCAGATATTCTGATTTGAAAGCTTTGCCCAGCGACCCAGTATCCCGCATGTTGCGGGTCTGGTGAAATTGTTTATGAAGATGGCTGCTATCTCAGCTCGCAATGGCTGCGCTGGCTTTTTTCTTGTTCCCATTCTTGTGCGCTAGCGCGGCAACTCCCATAAATTGCGTCATCGCGGCGCTTACATAAGAGTTTGCCCGGCGCACAAAAACTGTGGGCACAATGGAATGCTGTCCTGTCAGCCTGTGGGTAGAGAGTTTCGTCCTGTAAACTGACTCATCAATCACGCTCTTGGGCAGCATCGTAATGCCCAGCCCTGCGCTCACGCAGCCAAGTATTCCTTCCAGCGTGCCCAGTTCAATCTGGCGGATCGCGTTCACGCCCAGATTTGTCAGGAATGCCTCAATATAGCTGCGGTAGGAACAGCCAGTCCTGAACACAAGAATTCTTACCTCGCTCATCCCGGAAAGAGAGACTTTCCCGCGGAATGACGAAGAGCCCACAAGCACCACTTCTTCATTCCACATCTCGCTCTCTTCCAGGCTCTCTTGTCCTGTTCTTCCGCCCACAAAAGCGCCATCCAGCTTGTGATCAAGCACCTGGTCTCTCAGTTCGCGGCTGGTGCCGGTGCGCAATACCACTTCCACATTAGGAAAAAGCTCGGCATAGCGAATCAGGATGGAAGGAAGCCGCACAGCCGCCACCGTCTCCAGCGATCCGATCCGCAAAATCCCGCTGACTTTTTTCGATTGCCTTGTCCCCACTGAACTTGCGGCGTCTTCCATAATCTGCCTTGTGCGCACCGCAAAAGGGAAGAGCGCTTCACCCGACTCTGTAAGCGATACACCGCGGCTGTGCCGGCTCAACAACTCCGTGCCAAGCTCGTCTTCCAATCGCTTGATTCTTTTCGTAACGTTTGACTGGACTGTATTCAATATCTGGGCGGCACGGGTCAGATTTTTGGTTTCCGCCACCACTTCAAAGCACCTTAGGTCCACTGATTCCATTGCTGCGCCTACTCCCAAGACATCTCAAAAAGTGATAATGCAAGAACATGGCGATGATAACTTGCGATGATTTAAAGCGTCAATATCGACGTTTGGACAAGCTTCAGGGGCAAACGGCAATGGGAATACATGATTTTATGTTCTTCATCACACTCGCAAGCCATTTCACATCTCATTTTGCCATGACAAAATTAGATTGCGGGCATGAGAAAAAATCATTTTACGTTGCACGCTGGTTCAGAGAGACTCAAGGATATGCACTTCGCGCTTGTAAAAACTTTCAGCATTTAGCTTCCGGAGCATTCATGGTTTACGTACTGGCACAGTTTTCCATCCACGACCGGGAAAGCTATCAGCGCTATGCGGCCCTGTTTATCAGGACTTTAAAGCCCTTCAAGGGCAATCTTCTTGCCGCCGATGAGCAGCCCCGCATAATGGAAGGTGACTGGAAGTTCCACAAAGCTGTTCTTTTATCGTTTCCGGACCAAGCCGCGCTGGAAGGCTGGTATAACTCCACGGAATACCAGTCCATTGTGCAGGACCGGCTGGCTTCCACGCAGGGATGCGTGCTCATGCTGAAAGGCCTGAGATGACTGTGATGACTGGCATGAATTCTTGTGAAGAATGGATTTCCTACATTGAGCGCGTGTATCAGCGCACCCGCCGCATTGCCGTTCTGATACCGGCAAACGAACTTGAGCACAATTTTGGTGCGCATCGCTTCACTCCCGGCGATCTTGTGCGTCATCTCGCGGCCATCAATCGATATATGTTTATTGAAACTGCGGCAGGCCGCCTTAACCGCTATCCCGGCCATCAGCAGGCTTTAGCGCAAGGCCTGGAGGCAGTACTGGCGTATCACCAGAAGCTGCATGAAGAAAACATGGAAATCTTGCGATCCTTCACGCCAGCCCGTCTCGAAGAAAAATGCGAAACCCCGGATGGCACGCGGATTACCGTGTGGAAGTGGCTGCGCGCCATGACGGAGCATGAAGCGCATCATCGCGGGCAGCTTTACTGGATGCTTTCTGAACTTGGTGTTCGGACGCCGCCGCTCTATGGGCTGACATCAGAGGAAGTCCACAGCCGCGGCCAAAGCCAACAGAAAGCCACCTCATGATTGAACTCGCAGTTATTAGCGGAGAATGTTGATGAAAATTCGGACCAATTTTACTGACCGGTTTGGCCTCTCATGTCCCGTAATTCAAGCACCTCTTGCGGGAGGCGGCGATACAGCGGAACTGGTCTCCGCCGTTTCCAATGCAGGTGCTCTCGGTTTTATTGGCGCAGCCTATCTCACGCCAGAGCAAATCATTGAACGCGGGCGCGCAGTGCGCCAGCAGACTTCGCGGCCATTTGGAATCAATCTTTTTGCGCCCATGCCTGCGCCTGCTGCCGATCCGGCTTCCATCAGCAAAGCGATTGCAAAGATTGCTCCGTATTTTAAAGAGCTTGGCTTGCCGGAACCATCGCCTCCAAAACTTCCGGCTTCCACTTTTGACGATCAGCTTGCGGCTGCGCTTGAGATTGGAGCGGCGATCTTCAGCTTCGCTTTTGGGCTTTTATCACCATCAGCCGTTCAACAGATCAAACAGCGTGGAATGTTTGTTATGGGCACGGCGACCACGGTAAAAGAGGCCCAGGCACTGGGTGAAATCGGCGTTGAAGCCGTAATTGCGCAGGGGAGTGAAGCTGGAGGCCATCGCGGGACTTTCGCAACGAAATTTGAGTCGTCCATGATTGGCGTGATGGCCCTGGTCCCGCAAATCATCGATGCCGTATCCCTGCCGGTGATCGCTTCAGGCGGCATCATGGATGGGCGCGGCATTGCCGCCGCTCTCACCTTAGGCGCTTCCGCTGCGCAAATGGGGACGGCGTTCCTCACTACTAAGGAAGCTGGAACTCCCATGGCTTATAAACAGGCAATTCTTTTTGCTACGGAAGAGCAGACGCAGGTCACGCGCGCCTTCTCCGGCCGGCCCGCGCGCGGGATCGTGAACCGCATGTTGCGTGATTATGAAAGTCTCGATGACAGCATTCTGCCGTTCCCGTTACATAACGCCCTCACACGTCCGCTGCGCACGGAAGCCACAAAGCAGAACAAGGCAGAGTATCTTTCCCTCTGGGCGGGGCAGGGGATACGCATGGCGCGCCAGGGCTCTGCCGCTGAACTGGTTGCGCGCCTGCAAACGGAGCTTACAAACGCAGTGGATATCATGGCGTCGCGGAGGTCGGAATGAGCAACGTTAAATCCATCCTGTTTTCTGAACTGCTGCACCTGAATGAGGCAGAAACTAAACGCTGGCAGGCGTGGTTTAAGGTGCAACCAGCCGCCGTGCTGGAAGTCCCTGTCACCATCGCCAATGCCGGGACCGTTCGCGGACTGCTGTTCCACATTTTTGCCGTGGAACTTCGCCATTCGGAACGGCTTATTGGGGCTGAAGCCACGCCGCATGACTCATTGCCCAAAGACTCAGTCGATTCCTTATTTCACATCGGAGAACGCGCCCGCGCAACGCTGAAGAAGTTCCTCGACTCAGCCAGTGACGATGATCTTCACCAGATGCTGGAGATCCATACCGTCAGCGCCGGTTTGATTCACTCCTCAAAACGCAAGCTCCTCACGCACATTTTCATTCATGGCATTCGCCATTGGGCGCAACTCGCCACCGCTTTGCGGGAAGCAGGTTTTGCGACCAACTGGAGGCATGACGTGGTCTTTATGCAGGAATTTGAATAAATGAAGCCAACGGATGGGAAGAAAGTAGTTATGGATTGAATATGGAAAGAAATGCTTTTTCGGTGGGCGGATTGAATCTGAACCTGGAAGAAAGGCCGGATGAAACCATTGTTCGTTGCAGCGGGCGGATCACAAAAGATGCAGCGCGATGGTTTCGGGCTGAGATTCGGGACCGTGTCATTCCCATCTCACGCGGAAAGGACATCGCTCTTACATGTCGCATCGTGCTGGACCTGTCCCGCGTGAGCTACGTTGACAGCAATGGTCTGGATGCAATTCTTGCCCTGCGCAAAGACGGCCAGAAAAGCAGTTGTGACGTGGAGATTATCAATCAAAATCCTGTGGCTCTTAAGCACGGTTCCAGAATAGGGATGGCCCGGCTTCTGGGTCGCTTTAAAAAGTTATTCTCAGGAACCTTTAGAAGTTCATGAAGACCCTTATTGTTGGCATTGGAGCTTTAGGCGGCATTATTGCGGCGCGTCTGCTTGCTGCTGACTCTCTTGTTGATAGTTCTTCCGTTTTGCTGGCGGCCCGGAGCGCTGATTCTGCCGCGGCGCTGAAAACTTCCGGTCTGCATATTACTGGCGTGGGCGGATCGCTCTCTGTAAATCCCGCCAACATCGAGCCTCTGGAACATTATTCTGCGGAAAAATTTGATCTGATTGTTTTAGCCACCAAGGCCCATGCCGCCATTGAGATTGCGCCGCAACTGGCGGCCATGCTTTCCCACGAAGGTACGCTGCTGCCTATACAAAATGGCGGAGTCTCGCAAATGCTTGCGAACCGCTTTGGTGCAGAGAGGGTGCTCGGCGGCCTCTCCAATCTGGGTGCCACCATGATCTCGCCTGGAAATTACGAGCAGCGCAACGCGGGTCATCTGCTTATCGGCGAACTGGAGGGCGGCATCAGCAAGCGGGCTGAGCAGGTTGCCCAATGGCTCGGCCAGGGCGTGCAAGTCAGGGTAACGGCAAACATGCGTGGCGCTATATGGTCCAAGCTGCTGCTGAACTGCTCTGTCACGACGATTGGGGCCGTGGCCGGTTGCACTATGCGCGCATACATCACCTTGCCCGCCGGACGAGAGCTCTTTATTAAAGCCTATGACGAGGCCCTTTCAGTGGCGCTGGCCAGCGGAGTGCAACCTGAGAGGATGATCGTTGATCCACTGCCTCCAAACTGGAACGGGCAAAGCATTCCCGGCAAGGCATATGATGCATGGCTTACTCAAATCCTGGACGGGTATGGTGATCTGAAACCTTCCATGCTGCAGGATTTCGAAGGAGGGCGCACCACCGAGATTGACTTCATCAATGGCTACGTTGTTGATCTTGCGCGCAAGCTCGGTATTGCTGCCCCGGCAAATACCGCCATCGTTGAGATTGTGCACGCCATCTCTCGCGGCGAACTCTCGCCAAATCCCACGCTGCTGGAGCAGGCTCTTCAGCCGAATCAATAATAAAAGTTTCGGATGTGCAAAGAGCAGCGTTCAGACAGAACTAACTCAGACGGAATTAACTTACGCGCATCTTCTCTGAAACAATCCGCGCCGGTTTTGTGCTTGTGTTTTATCAAACCTACTCAGAAAAATTGCATCCTATTACGTACGATGGCTGTAGGAATTGCAGCACCAGAAAAGATGGTCCGCCCCAGGGTGCTTAAAGCACTTGCATGGGCGTTGATCGCTGTATGCGCAGTGGCCGGCATATTGATTGGGCTGCTTGCAGCCAATTGGCCTTTCAGCAGAGAAGCCATCACTAAAAAACTTGAGCGCGCATCTTCCGCGCAAGTGCAAATACGCGGTTTTCATACCACGTATTTTCCTTATCCCGGATGCGTGGCGGAAAATGTCACCTTTCAGCTTCCTGCCCCTGCTGGCGGCAAAGCGCCTGATCCTGTGATTACCATCGGTAAGCTGACCATTAAAAGCACCTTCTTTGGTCTATTCAGAAAGCCGGGAAGAATTGCAGCCATTATTGCGGAGGGGCTGCGCGTTCATGTGCCTGCGGGTGGTGCGAACCTTCATTCACAGAATGAAAAGCAGAGCGATCAGGTTGTCATAGAAGATTTGCGGGCGGAAAATGCAGTTCTGGAGGTCGATTCCGGCCAGGACAGGGAGCAGCCGCTGGTCTTTCAGATTCACCGTATCAACTTCCGTAATCTGAATGCAAACAATACCGTGCCGTTTGAAGTCTCGCTGCGTCTTCCCGTGCCGCCAGGCGAAGTGGAATCTTATGGCTGGATTGGCCCGGCCAATGACAAAAAAAATATGCGTGACATGCCTATTTCAGGGGCTTACGTACTGAAGAATGCAGATCTGGGCGTTTTTGAAAGTCTCGGTGGCAAGGTCTCTTCGCAAGGAAATTTTTCCGGCACCCTGGGCCGTCTCAACGTGGAAGGCAACATGAATACGCCTGACTTTGAGGTGAAAGAAGCCGGCCATCGTGTTCCCATCAGCACGCAATTCCGTGGCGTGGTGGATTTAAAAAATGGCGATGTTTCTTTTCCATCATTGCAGGCCAAACTGGGCCGTACAAGTCTGGCTGCAACCGCCACCATCTTAGGGAAGAACGGTGGTAACTCCAAAACCGTGACCTTGAATGTTCTCCAAGGCCATGGAGATGTACAGGACCTGGTGCTCCTTTTTTCCCATGCGCCCCATTCGGCCATCACCGGTCCCATTACTTTTCATGCCCGTGCCGTGCTGCCTCCAGAGCATCGGCCATTTAAAGAACGCGTTCAGTTAACCGGCGATTTCAAGATTGATCCCGCACAATTCACCTCGGCCAATACACAAGAGCACGTAGATCAACTAAGTGAACGCGCGGAAGGACAAAAGGACAAAGACAAAGGCAAAGTGCCAGATGAAGATGCTGATGGTCATGAGCGGGTGCTCACGGCCCTGACTGGACAGGTGCTGCTTAAGAACGGGGTAGCAAATTTTTCTCATACTTCATTTTCCGTGCCCGGCGCTCTTGCTGGAATGAATGGAGATTACAGTCTGGTGAGCAAGCGGCTTGATTTTCACGGCAAAATGCGGATGCAGGCCACGGTTTCCCAGGCAACAAAAGGGGTGAAGTCTTTTTTCCTGAAAGTGGCCGATCCGTTTTTCAAGAAGAAAGGCGCTGGAGCTGAGGTTTCAATCAGCATGACAGGCACTTATGATCATCCCCACTTCACTGTCGGCCCCCAATAATTCACATTTCCAACGGTTACTTACTTACTTACTTACGTCAAAGCTGATCAGCGTGTTTGCGGAAATACGCTGGCCCGCTTGCGGCGATTGGCGGACAACAATTGCAGAAGAAGTGTCAGAAGCCGCGGAATGAACTTTCTTCAGAGTAAAGCCCGCTTTCTCAATGGCGGCAGCGGCTTCCGCCAGTGGCCGTCCTACAAAGCTTGGCATGATATAGCGTTGTCCACTGTCTTCCGCGGAAACAATCATACTCACGCGAGGTGAAGCAACTTCTGTAGCGCTTGCGGTAGGACTTTGCGCAACCACTGTTCCGGGCGCAACCCCCGGTAGATGAATTGTGCCAATGGTGCCTGTTTCCAGGCCGCGACGGGTGATATTTGTCTCAGCGGCATGCTGGCTTTGCCCAATCAGGTTGGGTATTGCGGCGCGTTGCGGACCAAGACTTTCAGCCACGCGGATTTTCCAGCCTCTTCGCACGGTAGCTCCCTGTTCTGGCGCTTGTGACACTATTCGTCCCTGGGGAACGTGCGTGCTATAAAAACGGCTTTCTAGTGAGAGCACAAGGCCATTTGCATTTGCAACCCGTTCCGCTTCCAGCGGAGTCAATCCCGTTAGTTTTGGTACGCGCACTTCGCGTCCCTGAATGGCAAAGCGCATGGCCAGCAACGCTGACGAGAGAAAGACCAGCAGCAATACCAGGCTCAGGAAAAAATATTTAAGCAGCTTGCGCACTCAGTGCGCCTCCGCATCGTCGGCTTCATGGGGCGCTCCAATGGCTGCGCGTTTGACCTCCGGCGGCCGCTTTTTTTCATTGGTAAGCTGCGGGAATGCCTCGTCTTTTCTTGCCGGATCAGCAATTACGGTACGCATAAAGTCCATCCAGATCGGCAGAGCGGCGTGGCCGCCGGTTTCGTTCTCGCCCAGATTTTTCTTTTCGTCAAAGCCCATCCACACACCACACGTTGTACTCGGCGTAAAGCCGATAAACCAGGCATCTGTGTAGTCGTTTGTAGTTCCGGTTTTCCCCGCCACGGGATGGTTCAGCTTGCGAGCGCTGCTTGCGGTGCCATGTTTTACCACTTCTTCAAGCATGGCTACCATGGTGCGCGCCGTGCGCTGGCTTACCACATCTTTTGCGTCCGGAAAATCCTGCTCCAGCACATGGCCTTCATAGTCACTCACTTGCCGGATATAGCGCGGCTCAATGCGCAGACCGTCATTCGGAAAAACAGTGTATGCCGCCGTCTGCTCAAACAACGTCAAATCGGCTGCGCCGAGCGCAATCGGAAGAAAAGGCAGGATAGGTGACGTAATGCCGAAACGCCTTGCGTAGTCAGCCACTGCCGGCATGCCGACTTTCTGTGCCAGCTTTACTGCCGGAATGTTGCGTGACTCAGCAATGGCATGCCGCAAGGTGATGTTGCCCTCAAATTTATGGTCGAAATTATGCGGCGTGTAAGCGACACCGGCACTGCTGAACGTTGTGGGCGCATCCAGGATTACATCGTCCGGTTCAGCGCCCTGGTCCACAGCGGCAGTATAGACAAATGGCTTGAAGGAAGAACCGGCCTGCCGCTGGGCCTGCGTTGCGCGATTGAATTTTGACTCATCATAGTCGCGCCCGCCCACCATCGCCTTGATATCGCCGGTGGCATTGTCAATGGCCAATAGAGCGGCTTGTGCTCCGGAATCCTGTTCCAATGAAACCCTGGCTGAGCCATCAGGATTCAGCGCCAGGACTTTTACGTAAACTATATCGCCCGGGGTGAGCATGTTTTTGGGCTGCTTGTGTCCAGTCCATGCCAATTCCTGCGGGCCAAGTTGCGCGCTGTAGCGCCCCAGCTTGATCTTGCAGAATTGCAGTCCAACATCCACCACCAGCGCATGTACGTAATCACCGGCGCTCATTGGCTGCTGCCAGTCGCGGTCCTGATATTTGCTGATGGTTTCGCCGTTCTTCACCACATTTTTTTGCGGATTCTTCCAACCATGGCGGCGTTCATAGGCTGCCAGTCCGTCCAGCACAGCCTGGTTCGCCGCTTTCTGCAAGTCCAGATCCAGCGACGTGTACACACGCAGCCCACCTTCATGCACCTGGTCAGAGCCAAACCGCTTTTCCAGATACTTGCGCACTTCTTCCACAAAGTAAGGAGCAGGTGAACTTTCCTGTTGGACGTTCAATCGCAACGGCGTGGTCTTTGCCCGGTTGGCCTCCTCCGCTTTGATCTTGCCATCTTCCAGCATGTTGTTGATGACCAGATTGCGGCGCTTCAACGCGCGGTCAGGAAAGTTGATGGGAGAATAAGAGACCGGCGCTTTCGGCAGTCCCGCCAATAACGCGGCTTCTTCAAGCTTCAATTCCTTTGCAGGTTTGTTGAAGTAATATTCGGCCCCGGCTTCAAAACCATACACGCCGTGGCCAAGAAAAATCTGATTGCAGTAAAGCGTAAAGATCTGCTGTTTGGTAAAGTGACGTTCAATCTGCAAGGCCAGTAGCGCTTCCTGCAATTTGCGGCTGAAGTGCCGTTCCGGCGAAAGAAAAAGATTGCGCGAGAGCTGCATGGTCAGCGTGGAAGCTCCCTGTGCCCGTGAACCGGAAGTGATGTCGCGATACGTTGCGCCCATCACGCGCCAGAAGTTGATGCCCCAGTGCTGTTCAAACGTTTTGTCTTCCGTGGATAAAATTGCGTCCCGCAGGACTTTGGGAAAGTCATCGTAAGAAGCCAGCACGCGCCGCTGCAGCGCAAATTGCCCAATCTGTTTTCCATGGACATCATAAAGTTCCGTGATTGTGCTGGGCCGGTAGCGTTCCAGGTCGCTGATCTGCGGAAGATCGGTGGAGTAGACAATCAGCAATCCGGCCATGGTCCCCAGAAATGCTGATGTCAAGACAAGCAGGGCGAACACAATTCGCCGCATCAGTGCTCTCCCGGCTAGCTTTACCGCCGGAATCTCAGAAAGGGACTTCATGGGAGGAGGTTAAAAACAACGCCAGAATAGCACGTTTGGTCTGCTCACAAGGAATGACAATAGGCCACAGGATTTTGGTAATCAGGCATTTTGCAATGCAGACGTTTGGAATTTGGGCCGACTGCTTCAGAGTAATAGCCAAAACAACAAACCCGGAGCAATAAAAAGCGCGTCCAGCAGGACGCGCTTCAAAAGGAGAGTGACTGTCTAGCTCTTTTGTGCTTTGGTCTTCAGAACTTCAATCGCACGGCGAAGCTGCTCATCTTCTTTCTGCTGCGGCTTCTGCGGTTCGTCATTTGATGTGGTGCTGTCATCATCATCTGAGATGGCAATGACATCATCTGCTGAAGCAACAAGGACGTTCGGAGTGATTCCGGTATCCTGGATCACCTTTCCATTCGGGGTGTAGTACTTGGCCACGGAAAGAATCAGCGCCGAACCGTCCGGAACTTCAATCAGCTTTTGCACTGAGCCTTCGCCAAAGGTCTTATCGCCCACGACCTCGCCGCGTTGATTGTCCAGAATCGCCGAGGCAACCAGCTCAGAAGCTCCGGCTGTGCCGCGATTTACCAGAACTGCCACTGGCAGGTCAGTGATCTTCTTTTGAGGATCTGCCGTGTACGTTACCTTGTCATACTTCTGGCCTTGCAGTGTGGCGATGGTCCCTTTTCCGAGGAACATATTCGCTACGGCCACGCCCTCTTCCTCGTCGCCTTCGGCGTCATTGCGCAGGTCAAGCACCAGCTTTTTGGCGCCCTGCTTCTGCAATGACTTGATCTTGGCTGCCACTTCCTGGGCCTTGCCTTTTGTGAGCACCTGGGTCTTAATCACGCCAACATTATCAGGCAGCATTTGTTCCTGCACCGCAGGCAGGGTGATCAGGTCGCGAACAATCGTCATTTTCTGCGGTTCAATCTTCCGTGTGCGGATAATCGTCAGTTCCAGCCGCGAACCCGGATTGCCAACCAGATGGTTTTTGATCGCAGCCAGTGAGAGGTCATGCGTGCTCAAACCTTCCACAGTTTCAATAATATCTCCCGCACTCAGGCCAGCTTTATCCGCCGGGCCGCCGGGAATTACGGACACAATGGCGGCATAACCAAAGCGCTTAGAAATGTTTGCCCCAATGTTGGCCTTGCCATCTGTCTTATTGTCTTTAAAGGTTTTGTACTCAGCCGGGGTCAGATAGCTGGAGTCTGCATCCAGCGATTCCAGTAATCCATGCAATGCGCCGTTGGTCACGGTGCTCATGTTGGGTTCTTCCACGTATTCCGAGCGCACGCGATACAGCACTTCACTGTAAACGCCAATGTGCTTGAGCGTTACGTCACCATTGGCGCTGGTGCCTGAAGCATGTACGCCCAGGCTGCCAAACAGCACAACTGCAATAATCACCATGGAACTGGTCAGGAGAAGGACTTGGATCTTTTTCGACATCAGGTTGGACCTTGTATTCCTTTAAAGACAGCAAAACACCCAAAAGGTGAGCTAACTACATTATAGACATTTTTTTGGATGCTGCTGGGCTTTCTAAAGAAGCGGGAAATCTTAAGTCACTGGGCCGAATGGCCAAATTTGATGAATACCCCGTTTTTCGTTCCGGAAACAGCCTTTAATGGCGGGAACTCAGGATTCCCAGAATCTCTCTTAAACCCTGCCTGACCTGCTTTAATCCGCTTCTGTCCGGGGGGGGAGAGATAAATGGCAGAGGAGACTGTTTCCGCTTGATCTCAGCCTTCAACTGCTGACGGGCCCCGGCAATGGTGAAGCCCTCGTCATACAGGAGCTTCTTGACGCGGAGCACGTTCTCCACGTCAATCTTCCGGTACATACGCTGGCCGGTTCCACTCTTAACAGGCTTAAGCTGTGAGAACTCCGTCTCCCAGAAACGGAGTACATAGCTGGGAAGGCCGCAAAGGCGGCTCACCTCACCGATGCGGAAATACAGCTTATCGGGGATTACTACTTCGCTGGACACGGATTTCCGTGCGGCACTCTTTGCAAGTTTATGCATGGGTCCACGGACGAAGGCGGCTGAGCGGATATTAAGTCCGATAACGCGGGCTAGTCAACTGAAATAAACACTCAGGCCGCTTCGACAGCTTTCTACCAGCTATTTCGGCGCTGTCTTGTCCTCAACCTTATCCGCGCCCTTCTCGGTTGCATTCGCGCTCTTATTCACGGCCTTCTTAGTGCCCTTCTTGATTTTGTGGCCGGTCTTTTTAGCCGCTTTTCCGGTGGAGTGTGCGGCATCTTTTGTATCCTGCTTGACTCCGCTGTCACTCTGCGCGAATGCCCCCATGGAAAGGGAAAGCGCAAAAGCCAGGGCCATAGCAAACAATGCTTTCATTCTCATTCATACACCTCTGTGTTTCGTGGGATTCCAGCAGAGCAGCTTAAGTTGCCTGAACTGCTCCTGCTTTCTGAAGTGCCAGTCAATCTGCATGTGCATGCAGCAGCTCTGCTTATGGGATTTGTTGGAAAGGCCATATGGGGGCATTAAGGCGTGCAACTCAAAACTTAAAGCAGTACTCATACTGATCAGCGGGACAGGAGTATATCTACCCAGCGGTTTTCTGACATCTTCTAGCAAAATCATGCGGCGGGCAGTTGGCCCTCCCCTGAGCTTTGAGTAAACCGTCGCAACCGCGGTCCCGGCGCTAAACAGGAGGGGTTTAATGAAAGCAGTTGTAGTAGCACTATTAGCGGCTCCGCTTATGCTTATTGCGAGCGGATGCTCATCGCATCACGTGGCAACCACCGCCAGCGGCAAAACCGTTTACGGTGAACAAGCGCAGATTATCGAACGGCTGCGCAATGCCGGTGACGATCTCAAGGCATTGATGAATGCGCCTGACAATGCGATTCCGCAGGATGTACTGGCGGACGCAAAATGCATCGCCGTTGTACCGGACATGGTAAAGGGCGGATTTGTTTTCGGCGCCAACCACGGACGCGGTGTTGCAACCTGCCGCACCGGCCACGGCTGGAGCCAGCCCGCTTTCTTCGCCATCACAGGCGGCACATGGGGCGCGCAGATCGGGTTGGAGTCTGTGGACCTCGTCATGGTTTTTCTGGGCGATGCAGGCATGAAACAGTTGCTCACGTCTGAATTTAAGCTGGGCGCGGAAGCCGGAGTAGCCGGTGGTCCGCTCGGCCGTGAAGCACAGGCCAGCACTGACTGGAAAATGAAAAACAAGATCCTGGTTTATTCACGCACCAAGGGGCTCTTTGCAGGCATTGACCTGAGCGGTGCCTCCGTAAAGCCGGATGACGATTCCACCCGTGCTTATTACGGCAAACCGGTTGGCTTTGATGCAACGCTTTCAGGAACGGGTCCGACCAATGAAAATTCAAACCTGTTTCTGTCTGATGTAAGAGAAGCGTTCCATGAGTCGAAGGCCAAGCAGGCTTCAGGCGAGTAATAAGCCGGACAGAATGTAGTTTAGCTGGAGAAGGTATTGGCGCACTCATCCAAGGGTGCGCCAATTTTATTTAATCTTAAAATTGCTGTACGCGGGACTGCTATATACGGCTAGGGATCTTTGCTTCAGATCACACGATCATCCAGTTCACATTCACCTTCATCCGGCAATCTGCTGCGCCTCAGCAAAAGATGGGTCTTTCAATGCCGGCAGATATTGACGATGGCTCCGGCTCAATGTTACCTGCTTGCCCGAGACCAGGGTTATAAGATATTTACCGCTGAATGACCGTCGAAGTTCCTGAATGCGGTTACGGT
>DASRCD010000246.1:0-2676 GCA_035653315.1 Candidatus Angelobacter sp. | reverse complement strand
CCATCTTTGAGCACTTCCGCGGTCTTCTCCGGACGGCCCAGATATCCCTTCATTACATTGGGGCCTTTTACCAGCAGCATTCCTGGCTTGCCAAGCGGCAGGATTTCCTGCGTCTCAGGATCGATAATGCGCACGCTGACTCCCGGCAAGGGATGGCCAATGGTGCCTCTGCGCGCGGCAACCTGGCGAAAGCCAGGTGCGCGGAAATCACGTCCATTCACGGCCACCACCGGCGCGCACTCTGTGCAGCCATAGCCTTCCAATGGACGAAGCCCAAAAATATCCTCAAACGCCAAGGCAGTGCGTTCCGGCAATTTTTCCGCGCCCACAAGAACGTATTGCAGGCTGCCAAAATGTTCCGGCGAACAGCGCCGCATATACGCCTGAAGAAATGTAGGCGTGGCAATAAGAAATGTGACCTTGTATTTCCCTACCAATCCGCTGATGGAACCTGCATCGAGAGGATTGGGATGGAAGACTACGCCAATGCCGTGCACGCCGGGAAGCCAAAGTCCAACCGTGAATCCAAAGGAGTGGAAAAACGGAAGGATGCCCATGACCTTGTCCTCACCGCCGAGCATAAAGACCTGCGTAACCTGCCGGATATTGGCCAGAATATTGCGATGCGTGAGCATTACGCCCTTGGGGTCGCCGGTGCTGCCGCTGGAAAAGATTACGGTCGCCAGGTCTTCATCGGTACGTTTTACAGCGCCGAGCGCAAATTTGAGCAAGCTATATGGATGCAACCAGGCAAAAATCAAGGCAATGAGTTTCTCGCCAATACGCGGTTTCTCCAGCAGGTCTTCCAGCAACAAGGTGCGTCCGGGGATTTCAATCTTGGGGAACCGCTCAAGAAAAGCCTTTGACGTAATGGTTGTTTGCAGATTGCATTGCCTGGCGCAGGAGGCAATCACCTCATTGTTCGCGGTGTAATTCAGGTTTACGGGAACGCGCCCAAGAAGCGTGGCGGCATAATTTACCAACGCCCCGCCGACGGAAGGCGGCATCAGGATCCCCACCATCTCCTGGTCCTTCCAGTAGGGCTTCATGCGCCGCGCCACAAAAATGGTTTTTACCAGCGCAGCGCCAAAGCGGATTTTTGGCACGCGTCCATCCGCCATGGCAAAGCGCCAGAAGTAGCGGCGCGCGCTGTGCACAAAAGCGCGGTCCAGCGTGTGCCGTGGATTACGGTCCGCCGCGAAAGCGTCACTTTGCAGCTGTTGCACGGCATGCCTGACTTCAACGGGCGTGGCGGTGGAGGGCAGCCATTGGCCAAAACTCACCGTAACGGGATAAGGAATGCGCCGGGGAAACTTCCATATAAAGCGATTGCGTTCAAAGCTGAAGATGCTGCCCCATACGCCATGCAGGCTGATCGGCACAATCGGCGCATCCAGGCCTTTAATGATCCGCTCCATGCCACGGCGGAACGGCAATAACTGTCCAGTGCGAGTAATCTGCCCTTCAGCAAAAATGCAGACAATTTCTCCTTCGCGGATCGCATCGCTTGCCGCGCGCAGTGACTTGATCATGTCGCGCGGGCGCAGCTCAGATGAAATGGGAATGGCCTTCATCATCCGCGCAAATGGCTTTACGATCGGCTGATCGTAAATTCCCTGGAACATTACGAATCGAATCGGGCGGTCAGTGGACGCCATCAACAAAAGCACATCCACAAATGACATGTGGTTGGCGACAAAAAGCGCTCCGCCTTTTTCCGGGATGTTGTCGCGCCCAATGACCTTGATGCGATACAGCGTGTGCGTAAGAAAGAAGAGCAGCAGGCGCAAAAACCAGTCCGGCAGCAGATACAACACCCAGATAGTCCCGCCCAGAGTGAAGACCCCGCCGGCAAGAAAAACACCGCTCGGATTCAAATGGCCAAACTGCGTAAGAATGAAGTACACACCGGAAGCCGCAGCGCCGGAGATAAAAGAAAGAAGGTTGGCGGCGGCAATCACTCCGCCTTTTTTGCCCGCGGCGGGGCGATGCTGAATCATGGCATTGACCGGAACGGCGACAAGGCCGCCAAAAATGCCCAATGCCGCAAGAACAATGACCGCGGAAACAAAGCTATGATGCATGGCGCCAACCAGGGTGGCCATCACAGTCATACCAAACGCGCCAAGAGGCATAAGGCCATATTCAATCTTGTTGCCGGAAAGATAACCGGCCAGCACACTGCCCGCGCCAATCCCCAGCGCCAGCGCGGCATCAAGCAGAGCGATCTGCGAGGGCTTTAAATGCAATATCTGGTCGCCATAAACCAGCACAGTTTGCAGGAAAAGCGTCCCGAGGAACCAGAAATACGTGTTGCCCAATACAGCCAGCCAGAGCGGACGGTCCGGCTGCATCGCGCGGATTTCCTCCCACAAGCTGGCGACAAAATTTGCTCGGAATTTCTTCTGTGTGTCTGCGGCGGGGACCTTGCTGATCCCGAGACTGCTTAACAGACCAAGCACGGAAAGCCCCACCAGGACCACGCCTGCGCGCCATTCATGCCCTTTAAAGATTTCAGCAAACCATCCTGCCGCCATTGCCCCGGAAATGATGGCCAGAAATGTTCCCAGTTCAATAATGCCGTTTCCCCAGGAAAGCAGCTTTTCCGGCAACAACTCCGGCAACAACCCATATTTGGACGGACCAAACAAGGCCGCCTGCGTGGCCACCACAAAA
>DASRCD010000245.1:0-5892 GCA_035653315.1 Candidatus Angelobacter sp. | reverse complement strand
AAACAATGGCAGCTACCTGATCGGCGCGGCCTGTGGACCGCAAATCGCCTCCTTACAGCAGGGCGAGAATGTCTTTGGGCGCCATTGCTCAATGATATCGACTAAGCGCGGGACACAGCATCAACGTTTGTCTTTCCTCTTCACATATAGCAGCTTGTCGATTTCAGCAATCACCGTGCCCTCAGTGTCTTTGACCAGCACTAGCAGTTGCGGCTCAACTTTGGGCTGGGTGTCTGCCGCGTTGCGAATTTCCGCAATCTGCTCTTCTGATAAATGAAAAGACGCCCTCACCAATCCTCTGCCTGGTTTTTTAAACCGGATGGATGCTGCTTTGTCCCAGACAATATAGTCAGGCCCCAGGATATTCACCAGCATGAGCACGTAGATAGGGTCGCACATGGAATAAAGCGATCCGCCAAAGTGCGTGCCAAAATAATTCCGATTGTAAAAGCGCAACGGCATCTCCACTTCAACATGGTGGAAATCTTCTGAGATGTGAGTAATGCGGATGGCCGCGCCGAGATAAGGCGGATAGAAATTAATCAGTGTTTGTAATTTCTTGCTTCTCGCCGCAAGAGACGATTGTTTGCGCTTCATCGTGCTTCATCCGTGGTCCTCATGGAAGACAATCCGTCATGAGGCCCCGAGTATGGCCTTGATGTGCTTCAAGATAGAGTGCTGGGACTCCACCGCTTACCTTATCATTCTTCCTGCGTAGCTGTTAATTGGGGCAAAGGAGATAAAAGCGCTGACGCACCGCATCGCGGTTACGGTAAGCGTGTCCCCTGGGCCTTGTAGCGCAAACTCCAGGGCATTGTGGGCAGGGATTCCAGGAAGTCTATCCTTTCCTTCGGATCAAGCGAGCGAAAGACCCCGGCATCATAGGCCCGGATAAAACTTCCGCCATCCGGAACAAGGCATTTCATCGCTTCCCTGACCGTCCTGTGTTGATGGCCGCAGCAATAAATACCGTCGTCTTCGGTGAAGCAGGCAACGTACCAGATTTCTGATATAGTCACTGTCAAATTGGAAGCCATTATACGTCCAATTAGGATCAGGTACCAATTGGATGTGGATTTTGGAGGGCGCGCGCAAGACCCTATAGAGCTTGCCAAACGCTCTGGTTTTGTTCGGCCGTCAACTTAAAAAGTTGCGGGAGGACCGCAACCTCTCCCAGGAGAGGCTAGCGGAGCTCTGCGATTTTCAGACGAACCAGATTGGAAGGATTGAACGCGCCGAACGGAGCGTTTCTTTTGAAGGTGTTATGCGCATTGCCTACGGCCTTCAGGTATCTCCAGCGGAGCTCTATAAGCTCATTCCCGCGCCCAAGCGCCTGCCGAGGAAAGGTGAGTATAAAGGCGTAAAAGAACGCCTTAACCAATAAGGTCACAGCGAGCAATTCAACCGTTTCGCGATCGTCACCCTCGAGATGGTCTGAATGTGGCTTTCTCGGAACGAACTATCTCGCGATGAGTACGGCGGACGCCAAAGAACCCTGTGAGTCGGCAAAACGCTGGAGGACTTCCTACAAAATTATCGTGAAGTCATAGCCGCAATTGACTCACTTTACTGTCCAAGGCTCAACAGCGCACCTGAACACTTTGATGCCAAGCAGGCTAAATGGCCTTCTTTATGTCAGCCGCTTGAGCCGCCGCAAATACTGTCCAGGCGTTCCGACGTTGAGATAATCAGGGCCGTCAAACAAAAATGGTCTCGCTTGCACAGTTCCCGTGTAGGCACGCATCACATCGGAGAACACGTTGTGATTGATGGTGCCTCCGCGCTGGGGATTCTTATTATCCAACTGAACCGTATAGGTGCCGAAGTAGGCGTAAGGAGAGGCCGTTGAAAAGGTTTCGATGAGTAAGTCATACGGCACCTTCCAGGGTGCTGTCGGACTGAGCCAACTTGGCTGATTGGTTGCGCCTGCACCGGGAAAAGGACCTGCGGGAATTGCCAATGGCGGATTTTGCGAAATCATCAGGCTGAAATGACCACTGCGGTCATACACCCAGTATCCGGCAGGAGGATTGCCCCAGGGATAGGTTTTCTTGGTTGGATGTTTCGGATCGTCTCCGATATCCCATGCTTCTACCAGGGCCCATGTGCCAACAATGCTCAGTTCGGCAGGTTTGGATTTTTCACTCATCGTAAAACTTTCCTTTCCTTTACGGCAATATTCTCTCAGCTCGATCAACAAACCGATTTCCAATTGAGCGTCGGGAACCTTTGATCATAATTGAATAGAATGACGCCTGAAGATTACCTCGTGCAAGTTAAGTAAACTTTTAACAACGCTTCATACTGTTCAATCATTTGCACATTTATCCATTCCGGTAGTTCCATTTTGAAACTAATAAAGTTCTGTTTACTTATTAGGATTATTTATATTGACTCCGAATAGAGAGCCGGTATAGGTTGCCGAGTCCAGCTACCAGGAAATTTTGAGGTATCCACTTTCATGGCGGCCTAAGCGGGTTGTATGCTTGATGACTCCATGAAGACAGACTTTTTACACTCCTGTCCGGCAGCGTAAATTAAAGGAGCATTCAAGGATGTCATCACCAGCAATTCAAATCATTTTAAATTCTGACGGCACCACAAGCTTTTCACCCTCACCCCAGACAGCTTTGGTGAGTGATCTTGCGTTCTGGAACAATCAAACCAAAGAAAATCATTGGCCTTGGCCCACAGATTCTAATTACACACCCCAAGCCACCGGTTGGTTTCCGTCTGCGGTTCCACCGGGTGAGACTTCCGGCGATTTTGCAACGCCAGTATCAGCCCAAACCGTTTATTACTGCTGCAAGCTTCACCCCAAAGAACGGGGAATTATCAACGTGGTCAACAGCCTGCCATAACTGAGGAGCAATTGGTCGCGGTCCCACATCATCCCAAGGGCGCAAACTGCCATCGGGTTCTTAAGACAAAGGTTGTTACAGCGATAGCGAGGATATCGAGATGGAAAGTCAGCACGGATGCACCACATCGGCTTCAAAGGTCCCTACCACAAACCCCAAACGGACTTGGGGCCGTTGCGGTGAGATTGGGCGGATAGTCGTATGCCTCTGGATCGCCGTGCTAGCCCTTGCGTGTACTTCGCGAGGGCAAAGCGCACAGCCGAAACTGGAAACTGATCAGCAAAAAACGCCGGCTGCGGGCGCGCACACCCGGCGCGGGACGGGGCAGGGGCAAGGAAGAGGCCGGATGGCTGGCGCTCAGGCGCCAACCCTGACACGAATTCCCTGCGTTGGAAGTGGGTTACCACTCGTTCCTATCCCCGAGATCGGCAGCACACCCGGTCTGGCCGGCACATTGCAGGGCGTAGTCTTCACCGCTGACCAGCAGAGAAACCTATGGGCGGCGCCATCGACTGTTGCCATCACCCAGACCGCGCTGACGAACAATGTGGCCACATATACCTCCGCCAACAACTTCGTTCCGGGTGAATTGGTGACGGTTATCAACGCGGCAAATGGCGCGACAAATACCAATCCCAGTCCCTTTAACGTGACCAGCGCGACAATCGTTTCGGCTTCGGCCAGCCAGTTCACCGTCACGGTTCAAAATCCCGATATCCCACAGAGTGCGGAATCCTTAGCGGTGGCAGCAATTGCGGCTCCCATCACCCAGGCCGCGATCAATAATGGTGTTGTAACGTACACGGCGGCCAACAACTTCAGTCCCGGCAATCTGGTGACAGTCACTGGCGCCACACCCAGCGTATTGAACGTGAACAACCTGCCTGTGGTTTCAGCCTCGGCGACTCAATTCACTGTCCAAATCCCTGGCGCTGCGAACTTGAGCCCGCAACCTTCTTCGACGACGCCGCCGACCGCGGCACAAACATTCACCTGCACAGCGCCAGTCATGCGTTACTACTCGGGATATCCGGAGAGCCAGAGCGCCAGTTGGTGGGCGAATTGGCTCAAACAACACTCAATTGGGGCGCAGGAGCCCATTCCCGGCCCCACGCTGCGGACGCGTGTGGGTGATCAGATACAAATTCTGTTTTTGAACCAGATCAATCCGCAGGATTTTTCTAATTCTCAAGACCTTGCCCAGTGCGACATTAGTTCGAATGGCTATCCGGGATCGGATACTTTTCCTGACTGCATACATTCATCCACTACCACCAACATCCATTTCCATGGTACTCATACCACGCCCAGCACTACCGGGGACAATGTTCTGTTGCAGATTCTTGCCAACCCGAATGGAAAGACGCCGGCAACGCCGCCTGTGCCGGGATTTTTCAATTGGTGCGCAAACAGTGGCACTCCATCGAACTGGCCACCACCTTCTCCGATAAAGCCAGGGCTGCCTACGCCATCCGCCTGGTTTGGGCAGTTCGCAACATTACAGATGGGAAGTCCGACAACAGGGAAAGGACTGATAGGACAATACGACGTCGCTCAGAAGACCCCATTTTCGCTATGGGAAAGCAATAATAAGGTGATCCAGGCAAACGGCTGGCCGCAGTACTACTATGGCGCATTTCCGTATTGCTTCAAGCTGCCGGACTACAACAAAGGCGGAGTCAAGATGGGCCAGGCGCCGGGGACGCACTGGTATCATGCGCACAAGCACGGATCAACCAACATTAACGTCGCCAATGGAATGACCGGCGCTCTGATTATCGAAGGCAGCTATGACGATTGGCTGAACAGCATCTACGGACAAACCAACAACAAAAATAATCTGCAACAGCAAGTCCTGATGCTTCAGCAGTTGGGCGTGGCGCCGAATATCAAGAAGATCGTGAACCCACCCAATTTCCCGGGACCGACAACCATCTCTGTCAACGGGCGGTTGCAGCCGGTGGTGGCGATGCAGCCTGGCCAGGTGCAGCTGTGGCGTATCGTGAATTCCGCCCCCCGTGATCTGCTCACCTTGTGCCCACCGGCGAACATCAACTGGCAGCTGCTGGCCCGCGATGGCGTCCAGCTTGCATTCCAAAATGTCCAAAACAATCAGCCGGTCAGCCTGGCGGCTGGGAATCGGGCTGACTTGCTGGTGCAAGTACCAACTGCTGCATCGGGAACTATATCGGTGAATGTTTTTAGCGCCGCTCTTGCGCCGCCCGCTTCGCCTGCCGCGAATTGTACTGCCGGCAAGGACCCAGCAGGTGATGCCTATGGCCCCCTGCTCAGCATCAATGTTCAGGGCAATGCAATTTCTCCGGCGCAGCAGTTGCTTACCGCAGCCAACTATAACCAGTACTGGATCGCGGGCATGCAAACCGCCGTCAACGCTGTAATCATGCCGCTAGCAAACAATCCTGGCGGATACTTCTTCCAGGCCACGACTGCCGGCACCACAGGTAAGACCACCCCACTCTTCCAAAATGCCCAGGCCAAAGGCACGACCATTACAGATGGCACCGTGACATGGACAAACATCGGTCCACAGCAAACCGCACAAATGCCAATCCAGCGCTTCCTTGCCGATATCCAACCCACTGAAGTTCGTCTTCACCGCGAACTGGTGTTCAATAGCGTGGTGAACTCCACTACAGCGGCTCCCACTTCCGCGCCGCCACCGGTGGTTGTTAATCCAAATCCGCCGCCGGATTTGACGCCGGGAACGGCCAAAAAATTTCCGCCCACGAACAGCCACTACATCAATGACGTTCAGTTCAGTGACCAGCGCGTGGACCAGGCCATGCTCGTGGATACAGTGGAAGAATGGAAGGTAATGAACTTTACCAACCTTGCTCCCGGCCCGAATCCGTGGCATCCGTTTCATATCCACATCAATCCCTTCCAGGTCACAGAGGTATTCAATCCGGAGGATCCCAATACTCTGGCTTGCATTAATCCTCTTGATCCAGCAACCTGGCACCCATGCAGCCCGCTGAACGGGCCATTCGTCTGGTGGGACGTTTTTGCC
>DASRCD010000244.1:0-14486 GCA_035653315.1 Candidatus Angelobacter sp. | reverse complement strand
ACCTCAAAGATTCGCGGCAGGAGTGCGGCTGCTTGAACAATAAATTCAACTCGCATGGCATCATGGAACAGACTGGACGGATTCTGGGCAGCTTTACGCTCATAGATCAAGTGTAAGAGCGGAGAAGCCGTACCGTCATATCGATGCAATTTAAATTCCAGCCTACTTAGCCTTCGCAAGTTGCGCGCCAGGCGCAGGTGCTCCGCAGCAAATGCCTCAGCCGTAACAGGTCCACAACAAACTCCCGGAGCCACCGTGAAGGGCGTCATGGGCAAATCCATTGACGTATGGCGGTCTGTCTCACGCACCGCCACAATTTCAAGTGACCGTCCCATCCCGGCCAGATGGCCCATGGCAAGGCGCAACGCTTCCTTGTCTCCACAATGCAGAAAACAGCGATAGTCAAACAGCTCTTCCCCCAGCAACCGCACAGTTTGATCAGCATGGCGCTGCACCGCCGGGACAATGGCCAAACCGTTAGACATCTCAGCGCAGATGATTTGCGGCTGCTCTCTTTCAGCAAACATTTGCGCAGCCAGCAGGTTCAGCTCAAAATTCTGGAACACCGTGTATTCGCGGGCGCTGATAATCGCATCCCAGACCGGGCGAATTTGCCGGAGTTCGTCGGCTGAGTTGCAGATTGTAATTTTCCCGGTTTTCGGCATGAGTCGGCACATGATAAGACGCGCGAGCCGAGTACCGGGATGTGCGCAGTTTTGAGCCATGCCAAAGTGGAACTGACTATTTCTATAACATTTTCAATTTGTTGACTGACCTACGTGAGGTGCGTACAATTTGAATTGAAAATGAAATTGAAATTCATTTTCAATTAGCTTCAGATTTTAACCATGTTTTCCGCTCTGGTCGTCACATTACGGGAAGGCGTTGAAGCCGCACTCATTGTTGGCATTACGCTGGTCTATCTGGCCAAAATCGGGCGTCCGGATCTGCGCCGCGTAGTCTATTATGGGCTGGCAGCAGCCCTGTTCGGCAGCGTGGCCGCGGCTGTGGCGCTCTCTTATGCGCCGGTCAACCAGGACAAGATTGAAGGGTGGGTCATGCTGGTGGCTGCGGTCTTTGTCATCAGCATGGTCGTCTTTATGATGCGCACGGCGCGCAAACTCAAAGGCGAGATTGAAAATAAGGTAGGCGCCCTGGCCGGAACCGGTTCCCAATGGGGCTTGTTTGCTTTCATCTTTTTAATGGTTTTCCGCGAAGGAGCGGAAACCGTGATCATCCTGAAAGGCGTCTCTCTCAATTCTGAAGACCTGCTGAGCTTTCTTGGGACTCTGCTGGGCGTCGGCTTGGCTACGGTTTTTGGTGTGATGTTTGTCAAAGGCAGCGTGCGGATCGACCTGCGCAAATTCTTTCGTATCACAGCGGTGATTTTATTTTTTGTCGCTGCGCAACTGGTGATTTCAGGGCTGCATGAGCTCTCTGAGTCGGGCGTTCTGCGTTCCAGCAAGCGTGAAATGTCCATGATCGGCCCCATTGTGAGGAATGACTTCTTCTTCCCTGTCACCATGCTGGCGCTGGTTGTGCTGATGATCCTGCTGGAATATCGCCGCCGTAAGCCGGAAGCCATAGCTACCAATCCAGCCAGCAAAGCCGAAGAACGCAAAAAGGAGTGGACGGCGCGCCGCGAACGCCGTTGGGCCGTCCTGGCCTGCACTACGGCATTTATTTTCATTTTCATGGTGACGGCGGAATTTATTTACGCCAAGGACATTCCCATTTCCCCCACCACCGCCATCACCTTTAATACAAATGGGCAAGCTGAGATTTCTACCAAAGATCTCGCTCAGGGCGACCTGCGCTATTACAGCGCTGATGTCAACGGGACCACAGTCCGTTTTCTTCTGTACCGCAAGCCGGATGGGAAAGTGGCCTCAGTTTTTGACGCCTGCCAGATTTGCGGCGGTGCGGGCTTTTACAAAAGCTCCACAGGAATCGTTTGCCGGAACTGTGCCGCTCCGGTCAATCCGCAGAGCATTGGCCAGCCCGGCGGCTGCAACCCCATTCCGCTGCATTCCACTGACAAGGGCGATTCTGTTGTGATAAGCACTGCTGACCTGGCGCAGCAAGCCGGGCAATTCTCAAAGTAATGTTCCTGCGACTGTTATTTGAATCATTCCGGCGGCAAAAGCGGCGCAAGTCCGTCGCTTTGCTGGCCATTGCTCTGGGCATGAGCATTGCCACGGCAATGATCGCCGTGGGTACGGATATTGGTGACAAGATTAACCAGGAGCTGCGCACGCTTGGCGCCAATCTGGTCATTACGCCTATTGAAGATACTCTGGATGTAAACATTGGCGGCGTCAGCCTGAAACCTGCCAGCGAAGGCGCTTTTATTCCTGAATCTGACCTCCCAAAGATGAAAGGTATTTTCTGGGGACACAATATTGAGGGCTTTGCTCCTTTTCTTTCCCAGCAGGAAGATTTTCGCACTCAAGAGCAGAGCTTTCAGGCGGAGTTGATTGGCACGTATTTCGCCCAGCCGCTCAGCTATGGCAAAGAAGAATTCACCACCGGAGTGCGCTCCGTGAATCCATGGTGGAAAGTAGAAGGATCGTGGCCTCAGGACTATGCATCCTGGCCACAAAATCCGCCAGATGTTCTGGCCGGCAGCAGGCTGGCAGCGCAAGACAAGCTCGCCATTGGAGAAGAAATTGAGGTTTCCGGTAAAAAGCTGCGTGTTAGCGGCATCCTGAACACGGGCGGCCCTGAAGATCAGGCGATTGTCGCGCCCTTGCATATTGTCCAGGCCATCCTGAACCGGCCCAATGCCGTGCGACGCGTGAATGTAAGCGCGCTCACCAAGCCGGAAGACGCTTTTGCCCGTAAAGATCCCAATACCATGTCGCCCGCCATGCGTGACCGCTGGTATTGCTCTCCTTACGCCAATTCCATTGTTTTTCAGATTCATGAAGTGTTGCCCAATGTCCGGGTGGAACAAATCAGGCAGGTTGAGCAAAATCAGGGCAGAGTTTTGTCCCGTGTCTCCGGCTTAATGTTGCTGCTTACGCTGGCTGCGCTTCTGGCGGCAGCGCTGGCGGTTTCCGCAGCTATGGCGGCAACCATCATTGAGCGCCGGCAGGAAGTGGGCCTGATGAAGTCGCTCGGCGCCAGCAACATCGCCGTGGCTTCCCTGTTTCTTACTGAAGCTGCTTTTCTGGCCTTGGCCGGAGGCTTAATCGGATTCCTGGCAGGCGCATCCCTGGCCCATTACATAGGACAAAGCGTGTTTGGCTCAGCCATCACCGTTCATCCTGTGGTGCTGGCTGCGATAATACTTGCCGCGCTGCTGGTTACTTTCCTGGGCAGCGCCGGGGCGGTACGCAAGGCCATGCAATTTGATCCTGCGGTGGTGCTGCGAGGTGACGCTTGAGCCGCCGCCAGCTTCTTTTTCGCCTCTTGTTTAAAGCCGCTCTGGTCCGTAAAGACCGCGCCTTGACTGCGCTGATCTCCGTGGCTGTGGTGGCGACCATTGCCACTGCTGCTCTTACGCTTTATTCCAATCTGGAAGGGACACTCAGCCGCGAGTTTCGCGGGTTCGGCGCAAATGTGGTCGCCACAAAGCATTCAGGCAATTTGGCTTTGAGCGATCTTGCAGCAATACAAAGTGTTGCAAAACAAAAATGGGATGTGGTCCCCATTGGCTACGCTGTCCCTACCACATCCACAGGCACGCGCATTGTTGTTGGCGGGACAGATATTCAAAGTCTCACGCAGCTGAATTCCTGGTGGTCCACAAAAAAAGTGGATGATAATGGCTCGGCGCTCATCGGCTCACGCGCTGCTGAACAGCTATCACCTGAAGGCAAATCATTTACGCTTTCATTCGGCGGCAAAAGCCTGGAGGTCCATCCAAAGCTCATCTTTAATTCCGGCTCGGAGGATGACAGCAGGATTTATATTGACCAGCATCAGCTTGCCAATGCGGCCGGTATTCAACCCAACCTCGCTCTAGTACGAGTTGAGGGCCGTCCGAGCGAAGTTGAAGCCGCGATTGCTAAGCTGCGGTCAGGCGCGCCTGATCTCGATATTCAACCGGTCCGCCAGATCACACAAGCCCAATCTGCCGTAGTAGGCAAGACGCGCTCCATTGTTCTTAGCGCCTCCGCCGTGGTGCTTGTTCTGATCATGCTTTGCATGATCGCCACTTTTACCAGCTCCGTTTTGGAACGCCGCAAGGACTTCGCCGTGATGAAAGCTCTTGGAGCTTCCAATGGCACTGTCAATTTCCTTTTTGCCGCTGAAGCGGCGCTGTTGGCGTCCATTGGGGCAATCGCGGGCTATCTTTCAGGTTGTTGCGTGGCATTCTGGATTGGCAAAGCCAACTTTGACGCCGCCATACTTCCTGAACCCCTGCTCCTGCTTCCGATATTATTAGGCAGCATATTCCTGGCTTTGATTGCCTCCACTGCTCCGCTGAGATTGCTGCAACAAATTCAACCCGCAGGCATTCTGCGAGGAGAGTAATGCCGATTGAACTCAAAAACGTGACGCGGGTGTACAAGAGCAACGTGGAGGTGCGCGCGCTGGATGAGGTCACCCTCTCAGTCGCTCAAGGCGAATGGCTGGCCATCATGGGGCCTTCCGGCTCGGGTAAATCCACTTTGGTGAACCTGATTGGCTGCCTTGATCAGCCCACCTCCGGCGAGGTCTGGATCGACGGCACAAACATTTCCCGCATGCCCCAGGCGGAGTTGAACCGCTTCCGGGCAGAGAAGATCGGCTTTATTTTTCAGCAGTTCCATCTGATTCCTTATCTAACAGCTTTAGAAAACGTGATGCTTGCCCAGTACTTCCACAGCATGACGGACAAATCTGAAGCCATGGCAGCCTTGGACCGTGTGGGCATGAAAGAGCGTGCCGATCACTTGCCTTCCCAGCTTTCCGGCGGCGAACAGCAGCGCGTCTGTATTGCCCGGGCCCTGATCAATGATCCGCATATTATTCTGGCTGATGAGCCTACCGGCAACCTTGACGCACAGAATGAAGAGATTGTTCTACGCAAATTGCGGGAAATGCACATGCAGGGCCGCACCATCATTATGGTGACGCACGATCCCATGGTGGCGCGGCTGGCTGACCGCCGCCTGGAGCTACACCATGGCAAGATTGTGGCGCAGGAAACCTTTTCCATGGCGGATGAAGAACAGTACGATGAAGTATTGGAAGAGCTTTGGGTCCTTGCGGAAAATAGTGAACCCGCCGAATTAGGCCGGGTGGAAGTGGAAGGCGCGCTGCCTATGCAACTTGCGCTGGAGCGCATGCAGACCCTTGGGCTGGTTCAACTCACGGAACATACTCTTGCTCCAGACCATATCCATAAGCGGGTCATTAATCGCTGCCATGTGGCGTTTCGTCCGCCAAGTGAAGGTCCAGATCATGGCGATTTCATGATTACCTTTACCGATAAGGGGAAAAAGCGAGCAGAGGAAGTCATTCGCCGTCATCGTCTTGCCGAGCGTCTCTTCACCCAGACCTTTCAAATTCGCGATGAACATGAGATCGCCGAGCAAGCTTGCAAGCTGGAGCACATTCTTTCACCAGAAGCCACGGAACGCATCTGTACATTTCTAGGACATCCTCGTTCATGCCCCCATGGCAGCCCGATTCCTTTGGGCGAATGCTGTATTGCTGCTGGAGCAGCAAGGACTCAGCAATCAGTTGTCAGGAGCCAGTCCTAAACCTCATCCCAAAAGTTTGTGAATCATTTAAGGCTGCATAGAACGTTGATTGCTGAATGCTCTAAAAACCAAAAAGGAGAGGCTGGTTTTCCTCTCCTTTTAAGGTGTGTGGATTAGATCAGTTGGCTTTTAAAACAGATGGAAATCCACCTCTAAATTCATCGCTACAGCCACCGGCGTACCGTTCTTCTTGCCGGGCTCAAACAGCCAGGTCTTTACGCGTTCCACAGCTTTTTCATCCAGGCCCATTCCCAGGCTGCGAACCACGCGAATGTTGCGCGGGCGTCCATCTGGCCCAATCACTGCCGCCAGAACCACTGTGCCCTGATATTTATTCTTGCGGGCTTCCTCAGAGAATTCCGGCTCAGGTGTAAACTTCGCCACCGGCGCGGATACTCCGATATCGCCAACTTTGTATGTACCGCCGCCAAAGCCACCGCCCTGACCGGGGCCGTGTCCTGGACCAGTTCCGGAACCGATGCCATTGCTTGCGCCGGAGCCGATGCCGCCGCCTACGCCACTTCCGTTAGAAGCAGGACCGGACACACGCGCGGACATGGGATTACCAAGGTTCGGCATGTTCGGATTATCCGGCAGTTTCACATTTGCCGGTGCCACAACAGTGGGCGCCACAGCCAGCTTCGGCTTGGTATTCACGATTTCTACTGTGGCAGGCGTGATCTGTTCAGGAGCAATCTTTGGCAGATGCCCTTTGCTTTCAATAAGCTTTGCGGCATTTCCGCCGCCACCGCCGCCGGCCAGCGCTTTGGGCGCAACCGTGGGTTTCATGACCGGTTGATAATCCGTCAGCGGAGGAGCAACCAGCGTTACGTGCTCTTCCGGCTTTACTACTGCGGCAGAGTGGCCGCCCCAAATTGAAACTGCAATCAGCGCGGCAATACCCATGGCATGCAGCGTGAGTGTTCCAGTTGTTGCTTTCTTACGCGGATTGGTGCTCCAGATCTCACGCACGTTCACTGGACGTGACGTGAGTCGCAGAGGCGGTAACTTTTCTGGGAATAGCGCTTCCTTGACGTTGCTGAACAACGATGCCAGCATCGACTGATGCATTTGCGGAAGACCGGTTAGTTTAGGTGCATCACCGAATAACCGATTGGGAACGATTGCATGATTCGCCATTTGTCCGACCCGTGCTGCCTGATCTTCACCAAATTCTGGTGGTCTGCTTTCACTCATAGAAGATGAGGATTCGGGATTGTGAGTTGTATTTCTCAGGGAAAGTTTCTCTGCTTCATCTTCGCCCGGCAAACGCATTTTTGCAGAGTGATTTTCACGAGACACGTTTCGGTCCTCGTCTCTTAAATTTAACGATGGCGCGTTAACCATTAGATTCCCATTGTGCCCCAGACTTTGTAATAAACCCGTAAATTTCCCGCAAACTTTTGTAACGTAAGGGAGAAATGGCCATTGGTCTTTGGAGTGGAAACAGACTGTTTATAATTGAGGATTACACTTTCTTTTCGGAGTCAAAATGCGAGCGCCGCTCGAGTTGAAATTAACACTGAATTTGCCCAAGACCAGCTTTCCCATGAAAGCCAATTTGCCCCAGAATGAACCCAAATGGCTGGAGAGATGGGAGAAAATCGGCATTTACGGCAAAATTCGCGACTCACGCAAGGGCGCGCCCAGTTATGTTCTGCATGACGGTCCTCCCTATGCCAATGGGGCCATTCATGAAGGCCACGCGCTGAATAAATGTTTAAAAGATTTTGTGGTGAAGTCAAAGACCATGGCGGGTTTTGACGCACCTTATGTTCCGGGATGGGATTGTCATGGGCTGCCGATTGAAATCAAGGTTGATGAGCAACTGGGACGAAAGAAATTAGAGATACCTGCTTCGGCAGTCCGCAGAGAGTGCCGCAAGTATGCAGAAAAGTTTCTCAACATCCAGCGGGAACAGTTTAAGCGGCTGGGTATCCTGGGCCGCTGGGATAACCCGTATTCCACGATGACTCCACAGTATGAGTCCGTCATCGTCCGCCAGCTTTTCGATTTTATGGAGAACGGCGCCGTTTATAAAGGGCTGCGTCCGGTTTATTGGTGCATCCATGACAAAACCGCCCTGGCTGAAGCCGAAATCGAATACTCAAATCACACCAGCCCGAGTGTCTGGGTAAAGTACGCTCTCACTAGCGATCCGGCAAAGATTGACCCTGCTCTTGCCGGGAAAAAAGTTTCCACCATCATCTGGACCACCACTCCCTGGACGCTTCCCGCTTCCATGGCTGTGGCATTTCATCCTGACCTTGAGTATGTGGCGCTGGAACATAACGGCGAGTTTTATGTTGTTGCCGAGGCTCTGGCAAAAGCCACGATTGAAGCCTGTAAATTGAATGAAGCTACAGTGGCAGCCCGCTTTCCTGGGCGGCAACTGGAATACGCAACTTTTGCCCATCCTTTTCTCGATCGCCAGATTCTTGGCGTGCTGGCAAATTACGTCACCACGGAACAAGGCACCGGCGCTGTCCACACAGCTCCGTCACATGGCGCCGACGATTTCTACACCGGCACTAAATATAAGCTTGATCAAAAAACCAAAGTGGACGAAGCCGGACGCTTACAGGAAGGTCTGCCGGAATATGACGGCAAAACCGTATTCCAGGCCAACCAGCCCATTATCGAGTTGCTGAAGTCTCGCGGTGTGCTGATGGCGGAGGCCAAAATTGACCACTCATATCCGCATTGCTGGCGCTGCCATAATCCAGTGATCTTCCGAGCCACGGAGCAGTGGTTTATCTCCATGGAATCCAAAGTGGAAGATAGTACCCTGCGCCAGCGCTCGCTGGACGAGATTAAGAAAGTGAAATGGATTCCCGCTTGGGGCGAAGAGCGCATCAGCAACATGATTGCAACCCGGCCTGACTGGTGCATCTCACGGCAGCGCGTTTGGGGAGTACCGATTGCTGTCTGCTTCTGTGAAGGTTGCGGCAAGCTGCTGGACACCAAAGAATCCCATACCGCCGTGGTTGATCTCTTTGCCCGTGAGGGCGCGGATTCCTGGTACGTGAAGGAAGCAAAAGATATTTTGCCGGCTGGCACTCAATGCGCCGGATGTAAGGGCACAAACTTCCGCAAGGAAACAGACATCATCGATGTATGGTTTGAGTCCGGCTCCAGCCACGCCGCAGTGCTTGGTCGTGAACCTGATCTTCCCTGGCCTGCCGACCTCTATCTTGAAGGCGGCGATCAATATCGCGGGTGGTTCCATTCTTCCCTGCTTGTCGCGGTAGGCACTCGCGGGCATTCGCCTTATCGAGCTGTAGCCACCAATGGCTGGACGCTCGACCCTCAGGGCAAGGCAACGTCTAAATCGCTGGGAAATGGAATTGATCCTGTGGAGGTCGCCAAGAAGCGTGGTGCGGAGATTATCCGTCTCTGGGTGGCCTCGGTTGATTTTCAGGAAGATGTCACAGTCTCAGAAGATCTTCTCGACCGCGTAAGCGTGAACTATGTTGACCTTCGCAATCGATTTAAAATCATGCTGCAAAACCTGCCGGATTTTGATCCCGCATCTGATGCAGTGAACTTTGACGACATGCTGCCGCTGGACCAATATATGCTCCTGCGTACAGCGGAAGTCAGTGAGCAAATCCAGAAGTGGTATGAAAGTTTTGAATTCCATCGTATTTACCATCAGGTCAATGAGTTCTTTAGCGCAGAGTTGAGCAATATGTACTTTGCCGCGATCAAAGACCGGCTCTATACGGCTGCTCCCAAGTGGCGGAAAAGACGTTCCGCCCAGACTGCTATTTGGCAAATTGCAGAGACAATGGTCCGCCTGGTTGCGCCGCTCATGAGCTTTACCGCGGATGAAATCTGGGCAGCGCTCCCGCAACTTGCGGGCCGCCCTGAGAGCGTACACCTTGCCTACTTCCCCAAGCCGGAGGAAATCACAGGCAAGATAAGCACGGCAGATACCAATGGAGTCCGGGCGGACTTTGATGTTCTACTCTCAGTCAGAGATGAAGCATTAAAAGCCTTGGAAATTGCTCGGCAGGAAAAAGTGATTGGCCGTTCTGAAGATGCCGTGGTCACAATTCATGCGCCAGAGACTACAGCAAAGCTGCTGGAGCGTTATCGGGATGATTTCCGTTTCTTGCTTGTGGTGTCAGGAGTAGAGGTCATTTCCTCCGCGTCTGGGAACGGAAACACCGGGCTGCGCGTAATTGCAGCCAAGGCCCCGGGCGGCAAATGTGAGCGATGCTGGTTTTATTCCACGGAAGTAGGCAAGAATGAGCGTTACCCGACGGTTTGCGAACGCTGCACGGCGGCCTTGGCTGAAATTGAAGATAATTCTTAACCATGAGCCGTTCATAATTGAAATAACCTGAATATGTAAGCGATGCGTCTAATCCAATGAGTATGCGGAAGTACCACATGATGATTGCCACCTTGATCCTCCTTTGCGACCGGATGACCAAGCTGCTGGTGGCGCAAAAAATCACGCTGCATGACAGTATTGACGTGATTCCGGGCCTCTTCCGCCTTACCCATGTCCAGAATGAAGGCGCGGCCTTCGGCCTCTTCTCTGATTCTCCCTCAGAGTGGAAAGTGGCCATGCTCATCATGTTCTCCATTGCGGCCCTGGCCGTGGTATCTGCCCTGCTCTGGAAAAATGGCAACGCTCTGAACGCCACGGCCATTGCATTGTCTCTGGTCTTTGGCGGCGCGCTGGGTAATCTCTGGGACCGCGTGATGAGCGGGCGCGTTATCGATTTTCTTGACTTCTATGTCGGCTCTCATCACTGGCCGGCGTTTAACATAGCTGACAGCGCCATTGTGGTGGGCGCTCTATTGCTCTTGAGTGAAATATTCCTGGCCCCGCAGGAAGAGAAAGTAGTGAGTCCGTAAGCCCACATGCTCAAGCGCCATCTTCTGATTGCCTTTTCCATCCTTCTCCTGGATCGTTTTACCAAGTTGCTGGTGGTCCGCAATATTGTTCTCGAAGACGCGATTCCCATTATCCCCGGTTTCTTCCGCCTGACCCATTTGGAAAACCCCGGCGCTGCTTTCAGCCTTTTCGCCGAATCAGCTTCTCCGTTCAGAACAATTCTGCTGGTTTTGTTTTCTGTAATTGCCCTTGGAGTAGTTGCCCTGCTGCTCTGGAAGAGCCGTGATGAATTCAATGTGTTCACTCTCTCACTCTCTCTGATTTTAGGAGGGGCAGTAGGCAATCTGTGGGACCGCGTGAGTGACGGCAAGGTCACGGATTTTCTGGATTTCTATGTTGGCATCCATCATTGGCCGCCTTTCAATGTTGCCGATAGCGCCATCGTGGTGGGCGCTCTCCTTCTGCTTGTCCGCATGTTGCGCAAAGAAACAGCAGCTCCCGCCATAGATTGACGACTGAAGACTGCTTGAAAGATCTTTTCTGGCCGATTCCTATTAATTGAACTCAGTCTCTCGTAATCGAGCAGCGCACTCGTAAGCTGCGCATTATTCGCAAGCTGCTGTTATTTTTGAACATCTTTGTCCGAGCCACACCTCATCCTATCCAGCAAAATCGCAGTAACCAGATTTGACTAGGGGAGCCACTTCTTTATGCAGTACAAAAAATCTTGGATCTTAGTTCTTTGCCTTGGATTTCTTTTTCCGGTAATGTCATCAGCGCAATCGCGCGATGTAACCAAGCGTGATTTACAAGGCATCAGCCCGCAGCACCATAAATACATCTTCTCCGTGCTGGGCGGAACAGCCGCTGGAGCAGGCCTGGGCTTTATCTTGCCGGGCGAAAAAACGCCTCTTAAACTGGCGATGATCGGCGGCGGCGCAACCAGCACATGGTTCCTGCATACACACCGCGCAACGCTGGGCGCTTACCATGACTGGGCGATGATTACTTCAAATTCCGCGCTCGGCGGCGGCATTGGATGGCTGGGTTGTAATTGTAATGATGGCCTGGTTGGCGGCACATTGATTGGCGGCGGTGCAACCGCTGCATGGGAAGCGCTGAAGAATGACCACGCGGCCCGAAATGCTTTCCGCAGCAGCAACACGAATAACAGCAGCAGCCAAAACAATAATAGCGGCAACAGCCAATAAGTTTTTTCCGGGGGAAGACAAAAGAGCGCAAGCCGCGAATGCGGTTTGCGCTCTTTTGGGTTAAAGAAATTAACGGGTACTGGAAGCACGCTCCGTTGTTTGGGGCATTTCATTTTTTGAATAGAGGGCCTTGTACAGCATTGCATTGCGCATAATGGCCTGGACATATTCACGCGTTTGAGTGAACGGAATAGATTCTACAAATTCCTCCACATCTTTAAACTGCCCGTTCTTGCGCCAGTCATCCACCCGGTTTTCACCGGCATTATAGGCTGCCAGAGCATACTCCACGTGACCATCATAATGGTCCACCATCTGCTTGAAGTAGCGTGTGCCGAGTTGAAGATTTGTATTCGCAATCAGCAAATCGTCCTGCGAAAAATGTCTCAGCTTCAATTCTTTGGCCATGCCTTTGCCCACTTGTGGCAGCAACTGCATTAGTCCCATGGCATTGGCGCTTGAGATCGCTGCTGGATTAAATTCAGACTCCTGCCGGATCAGCGAGGCGACCAGATGTGGATCAAGTTGATTAGCGCTGGCATCTTTTCTCAACTCATCCCAAAAGGCCCGAGGGAAAAGGCTTTCCCAGACAGGCCGTGGGATTTGGTCTATCTGAGAAGAGAAATAGCCGGGAACAGCGCGCTTGAGCGTCTCAATGGCGCGGATGTAACTTCCCTGCTCCATATAAATCTCGGCAACGGACCGTGCTTCCCAAGGCGGTGAGCCGGGGCTGGCTGCCTGCATCTCATTCACCGCAAAATCGTAGAACGCGGCATTAGCCAACAGACGCGCCTTCTGTGCCCGCACATTATCCGCCGGTGGGTCCCAATCTTTCGGCGCTTCCAGTGGAGGCGGCAGCTTGCTCAGGAAAGTAGGATCGGCTACGTCTTCCGTCTCCAGCTTTGCCATGCGCTCACGCGCCAGATTGCCATAGTAAAAGTAACGGAAGTTCTCCGCGACTTTCTGGTAATAAGCGCGGGCCAGCGGCTTATCGCCATCTTCTTCCGCCATGCGTCCACGCCAATAGATGGCGGCCGTGACTTCCGCGGAGTTCGGATACAGATCAATCTGTTCCTCAAACAATCGCTTGGCATCTTCACGCTTGCCCATGCGATACGTCAGCCATGCGGTCTTCCAGTGCGTGTAACCGGAAAGGCGGCTATTTTTCTGCCGCTGATAAATCTCCGCATAGAACGGAACGGCTACTTCATAATCACGGCGCAGCATGTACATATTACCGGCGGAAAGCAGCGCTTCCTGCATCCATGAACTGTCCGGAGCAATCGTGCGCAACTGCGCAACATAATCACGGTTCTTCTGGCCATCATCTTTATCGCGGGCGATTTCGGCCAGGAAGTACAAGGCTTGTGCTTTCGCATCCACGCTGGCTGAAGGGCTTTGCGCGACGCTTTCAAAAAGGTGTTGCGCATCATCGCGTTTGTGCACGCGATACAGTGCCGCCGCAAATTCCGCCTGCAGATCAGAAATCTTTTCCGGGGCCGCCTGCTCCACCAATGGGCTCAGTTCATTCACTGCATCCTGATATTTTCTTGCTTTGCTCAGAAGCGTGGCCCGCATGTGGCGCTGTTCAAAAGTGCCGGCTGGCGGGACTTCGCCAAGGGTTCTCAGTTCGGCGGCAGCCGCTTCTGCTTCGGCATTGGCAGGCATTTCAAAATAAAGCTTATGGAATATCTCTTTTGCCTTTTCTGGATTGCCCGCAGCCAGGTAAGCGCGTCCCAGCGTCATCTCAATATCCGCCCGCAGGGGCTGGCGATGCTTCTCTAAATAGGCCGCAGCTTTTTCCGGCTCATGCGTTGCCATGAGCGCATTCGCATACAAAATGGTTACATCATGCGTCAGCAGCGAATCGGGATATTTCTGCTCAAAACCTTCCAGCTTTTCCAGGACAGCAGGCTGCTTACCCTCACCCTGGAGAGCAGCCGCCTGTAAATAATCTGTGTAGTCCCCCAGCAATGGATCCAGCGGTTTGGTGCGGTCCCATGCGGCGCGGGCACTGACGTAATCTCGATCCAGGTAATGGGCATAACCAACCACCAGCCACGCCAGCGGACCCGCATCATCCTTTGCGTGCTTGCGCGCGTATGCCTCAACGCCTGCATAAGCTTGTGGCGTGCGATTTTCCAGAAGCTGTTGTGCCATGGGACGCAGGTCAGTAGAGGCGACAAATGCGCGCTTGATATGCCCCAGCTTGCGCGCCGTTTGCGGCGACTGTGCGGCTTTTTTCTTTTGCGCTTTTTTGGTTGCGGCAGCGGAATGCTTCTTCTGCGTGGTGGTCTGGGCGCGCAGGCCAGACTGGAATACCAGAAGGGACAAGAGAGAGATCAATAAAAAACGTCTAAACGGCACGGAATTCAACTATCTTCTAAAGTTAACGATCGGTAATTATGTACCCGATAATTCATTTATCGGCTATTTGGGAATCCGGCGCCCATGAGTGTCACATCATTGTCCGCCAGAATCCTGACCAGTTCCTGGGTAAAGTAATTGGCGGAAGCCACAGAAGATTCAGCATAACGCTTGTCATATGTGGCCCGGCTCTTCTCTATGTCCACACGCAGGCGATCATATAAATCCTTCTGCTGTTTTCCCTCTTCCACCTTGGGTTGATTGTACAGCTTGATTTCTTCCACCAGCAGCTTGGCAAAACGCCGCGCCTTCTTGTGCAGTTCATCTTCATCGCTTACCGGAGCCACAGGAACCGCAGCG
>DASRCD010000243.1:0-2608 GCA_035653315.1 Candidatus Angelobacter sp. | reverse complement strand
GTCTTGATCAAAGGCTTTGGCAATGGCTTCTTCCACCAGGCTTTCGCGGAGTCCAATACGCAGATCGCCGCTGATGATCTTGATCACGTACTTGGCTTCAATTGCCGTGGCCCGGCTTAGAAGGTCTTGCAGCAGCTTGAGCTTTTGCGCTGCCACGGAAGTGCGCGCAAGTTGATCAAAAAGCTCTGCCAACTCAGCCACAGAGAGAGAGCTTTTAGCGGGAGAGGCGTGTTCAAGCACATCCTCAGCGGCTGATCCAAGATCACCATGGCGGCGATAAGCCACAGTCAGCGCCACTTCCCCCTTGCCGGAAATTTCTCCCACGGCCCGCCACAGTAGGGCGCCGCCAACTTGCAGCGTCCGTTCTTCCCATGCGGGAAAAGCACGGCCGGAAAAGAAGACCGCCGCCTGCGACGATTCCTCCACTGGGCGAGAGCGGAAGTATTCAGCAACCAGGCGGACCTTTTCCGTCTTTTTTGTGGTGGCCGCAACGGCATCGGCTGTGAGTGCAAAAGACTGCATTGCATGCAGGATAGCAATAATGCAGCGGGCGCGAACAGCCGTGACAGAGGCTATTACCATCTTTTATCCAAGGGACACGAGCCAAGCTGCGTGATACAACTAGGAATTCATGTTCCAGTTGCTGAGAGAATTTAAGGTAGGCAAGCCGCAGATGGTGGCCGGGCTTATTCTGCTGGTCTTTCTGGTCCAATGCCTTTGGGCGGCAACTACCCGCAAAGTATCTGATCTGGAATACCACTACATTACTACCGGGATTGCAGCGCCTGTACGGTCCACGTCTGCAACGGGACAGATGGAGAAAACGGATTCTCCGCTTACTAGCTGGGTGGCGGTCCTGCCAGTGAGAATTATCAACATTGTCCGAAAGCTGGCTATGCCATCTATTCGTGAAGCATTGGCTGTGCCGCGTCCGGGATTGTTGCGGCTGCCTTTTGTGTTGTTTGGCGTTTGGCTGGGCGGCGCATTGTGGTGGGTGGCGCGACGGCTATTTGACGATGAAGGCGGTTATGTCGCGCTAATTCTTTATTGCACCTCGCCGGCAATGATTAAGATCAGCAGCAATATTGGCCCGGAAATTATTCTGGCATGGAGCAGCCTGGGACTGATTTATACCGCCATTGGCGTGGCGCACACGCTCTATGCGCCGCGAAAGAAATGGGCGCCAAGGATTGTGATTCTGGGACTTTCCATTGGCTTTGCACTAGCGACGGCATGGTGGTCTTTTACGCTGGTGCTGCTGGCTTTTGCTTATATGTTGTATCTCGCTCCGGGGTGCCGGAAGAAAGTGCTGATTGTGCTTTCCGGGGCCACTGTGATCGGTTGCCTGATCTGGGGCGCGGTTTATCTGCTAACGGGAAGCTTTGGCGCAAGCGTAAGCGGCTTTTTAAATCAAAGGCCAATGCGCAATTTGGTTGTGGCATTCTGGGAAAATTTTTCTCTCTATACTTTTGTCATTATGCTGATTGCTACCTGGGTCCATTTTCCAGCAGGGAAGCGGAAAAAATGGTTTGGGGTGGTTTTTGTGGCAGATCTCGCCCTTCCAGCGTTTCTGGTCTTGCTGAATTGGCTAATCGGCGGGGCTGGCCTGATAGAGACAGCACGCTTGGCGCAGCCGTCCCTGCTGAGCGCGTCGCGTAATCTGCTCTTTGCCCTCTCGCCAGAGACGGATGGCTACGTGCTCGTCGGCTTATTCATCATGGCATTAACAACTTACGGAAGCTGGCCCAGGACACGTTATTTCGGCAATACTGCCCCGCTGTTGACCGCGTTTTCCGCTGTCTTTTTGCTCACCCTGGCGCCCGCCCTGCGCCTGTGGGACGCAACTTTAGGCCTGAGTTTTATCTTCATATTTATTGGCGGTATTGCGGCGGACCTGCTGGAAACCCAATTCAGGCGGCCATTGATCGTGATTTTGGCCGCATGTTTCGTGCTCAGGGCCGTTCTTACCATGCTGGCGCTCAACGGATGGGTACAAAACTTAATGTAGCCATTTGGCGGCATGGATTATCATATTAGTAAGATCGAAGTAAGGGACTTCAGGCAGCAGGCATTCACAGGTGGCTTATATGTCACGACCTATCTTCATTACAGCTTTTCTGGCACTTTCTTTGCAAGTCGCGCAAGCGCAGCTTTTTGGTCATGGCGCTCCAGCATCTGTTACCTCGCCCAGCCCCGATGGCCGGCAGCATGGCGTGCCCGCAAGCGTTGTTTCGCCAGCGCCACTGGCTCCCGGAGTGCATACGCCGGTGCGTTCAGGAATTAGATTGACTGGTCCAGTGCGCCGGTTCGGCAGTTTGCGTTCGCAGCGCCGGGTTTTCGTGCCTGTGCCCCTTTTCTATCCTTACTACTCTGACGGCCTGGATCCATATCCTTCAGCAGCAGACCCCTATGTTGCGCCGGCTGATCCCGCGCCCGCTCAGACGCAGCAGCAGGCATCGGCTGATACGAGCGCGAATAGCACCAATAGTGAAGATGAATTGCGCGCCGCATATCTCCAGGGCGCACGTGATGCGCTGAGTGACAGCCGTTACGGCGAGCACTATCTGGATTCAAGAGAGCGGAACCGTCCGCAGCCTGCGCCGGAAGA
>DASRCD010000242.1:0-7048 GCA_035653315.1 Candidatus Angelobacter sp. | reverse complement strand
CAGCTCGCCGCTTTTGCGTATTACACGGACCAGCATCAGCCCGGTCAGGTTGGCGCAGGCAATCAGCAATATCAAGGCTACGGCGGACATCAGGATCAACATGGGCCCGCGTACTGGCCGTGCAATGCTTTGCTGCAATGGACGGCTGATAAGAAATTCCTGGTTCCCTGGATTGTCGTTGCTATATTGCACAAACATTGCAGGCCGCAGGACTGAGAGCTGCGAGTTGGCTTCCGCCCAGCTTGCTCCATCTTTCAGACGCGCCACAATGTGATAGTTATCTCCGCCGCCTTCGCCAGTGCGGCTTGGTTGCAACGGCGTCCATAGATCAGCGGGAGCGGTGGTATGTGTATTTGCCGGCAGCACACCGACAACAACATGCGGCTCGCCCTTCAATAAGATTGATTGGCCAATAATGGACCGGTCAGAAAAGAATGCTGATTTCCAGAGTTCAAAGCTCAAAATCGCCGCTTTGGGTCCGTGCGGCAGGTCTTCTTCCTGAGTGAATGTGCGGCCAAGAAGCGGATTAATGCCAAGCACTTGAAAGTAACCGGCAGAAACTCTCTGGTCCTGAACGTTGCGCGCAACACTCCCGGTTTGCAGATTCACCCCGCTCGCGCCATAAGAATAGACAGCTGATTGAAGGGCGGGAACACCATCGCGCACCAGTTCCCATGTTTCACCGTCCTGTGAGTCTTCTTCGCCATCTACACCATGTTCTTTATTGTCTGTGCGGGACATGTGACGAACCAATGATGCCAGCCGCTCTGGGTGCCGGTAGGGAAGCGGACGCAGGAGCAAGGCATTCACCATGCTGAACACAGCCGTGTTCGCGCCAATAGCAAAACTCAAGGTGAGTAAAACGGTGATGGTAAAGCCGGGATTGCGGCGAAGCTGGCGTAATGCATATCTGGCATCGCGGAGAATGGTTTCCAATGATGTCCATTGCCACACTTCACGGCTATGCTCTTGCAGCAAAGTTATGTTGCCAAATTCGCGACGAGCGGCGGCCTCTGCCTCTTCACGGGGAACTCCCTCCCTCATCAACTCCTCGACTTTTTCGCGCAGATGTTCCGCCATTTCCAGAGAGAGCGCGGAAGACTCACGTCGGCGATAAATAAGTTGCTTCGCCCAATTCATCAGAAATCTCCCTTTGCCGGGGCCAATACGCGGGTAATCCCTTTCAACATTTGCTCAAACCTGGTGACCTCACGTTCAACGTGTTTGCGCCCGGCCGGCGTAAGTTTATAAGTGCGAACACGCCGATTGGTGGAAGAGATTGTCCACTCCGCCTTGACCCAACCGGCCTTGAGCATCCGTTGCAGGGCTGGATAAAGCGAGCCTTCTTCCACCTGGAGCAGATCATCAGAGGTTTGCTTAATGTGTTGTGCCAGGGCATAACCATGCAGGGCACGCCGCTTTAGCGTCTGGAGAATCATCATCTCCAGAGCGCCGGGAAAAAGATCGCGCTGGTCTTGTTGTTTCATTGATCCCAAGTGTAACAAGACTTGTTCTAAAAAGCCATAGACTAAAATAGGGTGGGCAGATACGAGTTGGCGAGATCAGTGTGGCAATCATTCAGGAACGCAGGTTGAGGTTAGTCCGCCAATCGCGGTAACAAATTCAAAAGGCACAAAGCTTCTCTGTATGAGGATGCTCTGTGCCTTCGTGACAGCGCTTATTAATGTGCCTGACGCCGCTCAGTTTGCTGGCTGGGTAATACCTGCTCGGCTTGCCGGGCAGTGATCATCGGGCCGGGAACGCGGATTCCCAGATACACTCCTGCTGCAAGCAGACCACCTGCCATTGGCGCAACAATAAAGAGCCAGAGTTGTTCCAACGCCCAGCCCCGCACCCAAATTGCAGGGCCAATACTGCGGGCAGGATTGAAGGAACCATTGGTGATGGGAATGCCGGCAAGAATGATGGTTGTAAGAATAAGGCCAATCGGCAGTCCCGCAAATCCTACAGGAGCGCGGTCATCGGTTACGCCCAGAACCGTCAGCACAAGCAGCATGGTCAGGAACATTTCTGCCACAAAAGCCGCTGCCATGGAATAGTTCGCGGGAGAGTGATCGCCAAAACCATTGGCTGCGCCGGCCAATGAAGCCAACGATCCGCCCGGAGCGCCGGAAGCAATGAACAACACAATGCCTGAAGCGATGATTGCGCCAACACACTGGGCGATCCAATAGCCCACAGCTTCTTTCATGCCCATGCGCCGCGCAACTACCATTCCAAGAGTAACGGCTGGATTAATGTGGCAGCCTGAAATCGGCCCCAATGTATAGGCCATTGCCAATAATGAAAGCCCAAATGCCATGGCTACGCCAACATTGTGAACTTGCCCGCCTGCGATCACGGCTGTTCCCAGACCGGCAAAGACCAGGACAAAAGTGCCAACCAACTCTGCGGCATACTTCATTCATCACCTCTTGGTTTGGAAAACTTGGGATTTAAAAAAATATATTGCTGCAATGTTTAAAGAGACAGCAGGCATTTTACACGGCATCCATTGTTTTTCCACCTATTTAGAATAGGTGTTTCCTTTAGAGTTCCAATCCCGAACGGTTGGCGGAACACCCAAGAGTTTAGGGCGTAACAGAAAAAGGCCATCGCACCAATGGCATCTGTCAGGCAAATGCGCGCTGTTTATATAGTCTTTTCTCAACCATGCGCAATTTGTAAATGTAAGCGTGTAAATACATGAGCTTACAGCGGCTGCGCGCGGGAAATCTGAATTGGAGCGCGCTCCAGTGATCAAGGTAAACACCAGGGTTTTTAAGGTCCTTTACAGGCTTACTCTTCCCGGCAGCTTATTGCTCATAATTTCCGCGCTCATGATTCGGATAGGAGTCCTTTCTGACGCGCAGTCTTCCATGGTGCGGTTCTATCCCGCCGTGGTTTTTGGAATTGGATTGGCCTTAAGCGCTTTCTTCCGGCGAAGCCGGCTCTTTTTTGCCCTGTTGTTATTGGCGTTATCTCAAGTCACTTTTTGCTGGATAGTACCTCATCTGCAGCCGGAACGTGGCAAAACCATTACCAATGCAATTGCCTTGTTGCTGCCACTCAACTTGATGGTGCTGGCTTTTCTTCGCGAACGCGGAATCATTTCTCCCACCGGACGCAAGCGGCTGGCTTTTATTGCGGGAGAAGTCCTGGTTATATGGATTGCGTCCTGGCCTTCACTGGCGCACTTTTCCCTTTATCTCAGCCGGGCTTTTGTTCCACTCATCTTTTCCAACTGGAGCGGACTCTCACAGCCTGCCCTGCTGGCGTTTGTTCTTTCCGCCATTACCATCATGATCACGTTAGTGCGCAAATACAAAGCGGTTGAAAGCAGCTTATTGTGGAGCGTAGCCGGTGCTTTTGCAGCTTTGTATACAACAAAGACCAGCCATCATGATGGAGTTTACTTTGCCGCCGGCGGATTAGCCCTGATTGTTGCATTGATTGAAACTTCTTACGCCATGGCGTATCTCGATGAGCTTACGCAACTGCCCAGCCGCCGTGCATTAAATGAAGCATTGCTGAAATTGGGCGAGTCCTATTCCATCGCCATGCTGGATGTGGACCATTTTAAGAAGTTCAATGACAGCTACGGTCATGAATCTGGAGACCAGGCGTTACGGCTGGTAGCGTCACGAATTTCCCACATCACGGGCGGTGGAAGAGCTTACCGCTATGGTGGTGAAGAATTCGCAATTGTGTTTCCAAACAAGGCTTCTGAAGAGGTGTTTGTCTATCTTGATCGAATGCGGCGCGTGATTGAGCAATCCGTTTTCACGGTCCGCGGTAAAGACCGGCGCAGAAAAGGCAGCAGCAGTGTTGGCCGTGGAAGCAAAAAACAAACCAGCGTCACCGTGAGCATTGGCCTTGCGTCCACCAATGGGGACCGGCTCACCCCTGCTGAAGTGATGCGCATGGCGGACCAGGCGCTTTATAAAGCAAAAGCCAAAGGCCGCAATTGCACAATTACGGCAAAGCTGGGCAAGTCACCCCGAGCCGTGCAGCAGAACGGCCTGCGTGCCCTGAGCGTAAGCTAGCTGATCGCAAACGCAAAGCAGAAAACGAGTTGCTTGGTTCAAAAGCCTTTTCCATTGCATTTTCCTGCAAGCATAGCGGTAGTCCCTCGGTTGCATAGTTGACGTTTCTCCCGCGCCTCTGTTTTCCTAGAAGTTATGGAATTGCGCAAAGATCCGATCACGCGCTCCTGGGTCATTGTGGGCGATGACACGGAGCGTGTCACCCATCCAGGTTCCTGTCCTTTTTGCCCCGGAGCGCAGAATGCGCCGCAAGTGATCGCAACCCTGAATTCAAATGACCACAGCGCCGGGCCGGTCACCGCCATGGTGCATCCTGCGCCGCTTTACCGCATTGAAGGGGAGCCGCATCGCCATGCCGAAGGAATTTATGACGCCATGAATACCATTGGCGCGCATGAGGTGCTGGTGCAGAGCATCCGCCACGATATTGAGTTATGGCAATCTTCCGATGCGGAAATTTCCCAGTTCTTATTGCTGGCGGCACAGCGCATACAGGACCTGAAACGCGATCTTCGCTTCAAATATGTGACCATGTTCAAGAATTACGGGCCTTCAGCCGGGCAGGAATTTGATCATCCTGTCTCGGAGCTAACAGGAACCACGTTTGTCCCGAGGCGTGTACTGTATGAATTGCGGGCCTCCCGCGATTATTACTTGGATAAGGAACGCTGCGTGTTTTGCGATACTCTGGGCCAGGAGTTGCGCAATCCTGTCCGGATTGTGGAAGCGCTTGTAACGTATGTCGCGCTTTGCCCATTTGCTTCCCGCGTGCCTTATGAAATCTGGATCATGCCGCGCAAGCATGAATCATCTTTTGAGCGCTCCGTTACTTCAAAAGGTGGTCAGTTAGGAGAATTGGCCGGGTTGATCCGGCGGACGTTGCAGCGCGTGATGCATGTTTCTGAATCATTTCACCTGGTGCTGCACACGGTCCCCAATACTTACCAGAAGTCGAACATTTTGCAGTACTGGAAGACCGTGGACGAAGACTATCACTGGCACATTGAGATCCTGCCGATCATGAGCACCAAGGCCAAGCCATATTTCTTGAAAGAGGTGTACTACACCCATATCTCGTCAGAAGCCGCGGCGGAAAAGTACAGGAAACTTGGTATTCGGTAGTCGTCCGCTGTTAATGATGAATTGCAAATGCTGCAGTTTTGCCTTTCACATCATGGTAATGCCATGTTTTTAGAAAGCGTATCTATTAAGATCAGGCTTGGTGGTTTAGCTAAGAACTTCTCAATCTTCCTTACCATCCCCCGATATAGTTAAGCGATAGTCTCTAATGCGCCTCCTTTCAGTTCTTATAGTTTGGTTCTGATCAATGGCTATGCTGCCTAATGCGCTGCCTATGAATGCATGCAGATTAGGTTTTTATATAGATTAATCTATTCATAACTAAAATTAATTTTGAGTTCTCTATCGGGAAAAATACAACTTGTTTTCCTTTTTGGGCCTGATACACGTAATTTTTTTCTTATAAATTACGTTAGTTCTTGCATAGCTATTTGGAACGTACCATGATGCGCTTCGACGCTGCGGCGTCGCAATCCAGTCAGGAGATCCAAAGATGCGCAAGATTTATTTAATAGCTTTGCTATTCTCTCTCGCTGCAAACTTGCCCTCGGCAGGGCAAGTGAGCACGCGACCCGATCAGGACCAGGAACCTGCTACCCGCCAACAAGATTTCACGCCGAAGCTGCTAGTGCCCCATGATGTGAAGGTGCTTCCTGAGGAGTCGGTGCGTGAAGCTGTGGCTGCGGCCGCGCCAATCGGCAACGCTCCAATTGGTAATGCGCCAATCAACTTTGCCAGCGTCAACGGATGCGTGATTGAAAACCAGACAATTGTCGGCGGATGCCCGCAAAACGGCGCCACGACGAATGTTCCCACAATCATTGTTCCAGTCATATTCAACCTGAATAGCGGCGCGCTGATCTTTAATCCCACCGCCACGGATCCTGGCTGCCTGGGAGCGGGAAATACGGGGTTGAGCCTGTTTCAGAACTCCCCGCTCATTAGCGCCGCAAACACGTTCATCTTGAACGGAGAAAATGAAGGAGCTACACAGTACACTGATGCATTTACACGCGCCCAGTTTTCGCACATCAAGGGTGCCGGTTATCACGTGGTCCTGAATCCGGTAACAGTTGGCGCAACGCTGACGGTTTCCGTAACGGGCGCGCCGAACACCAACGGCGATGCATTTAACTTCACTGGGCAGTGCGGTACCAACCCCGCTCCCACCAACGCGGCTGGCGATCTTGGGGTAGTCAATATCAATTTTCTGAACCCGCTCCTGCAGAACTACATCACCTCACACGCGATCCCATCCACCACGTTCGTATATTTCCTGCTATATAACACCTCCATTTCCAATGGAGCCGCCAATAACCTGAACAATTGCTGCATTCTGGGATTCCATACTGCCTTTGGCACCGGCCCGAATACTTACGGCATTGGCTCGTTTGAAGGCCGTAATCAGACCTTATTCGCCGGCACCGCCGATGTCTCCATTTCCTCCCATGAAATCGCCGAGTGGCTTGATGATCCCTTTGGAAACAACACTGCCGCGCCTGTAAGTGCCTGGGGCGTAATTGGCCAGGTCAGCGGATGCCAAAGCAACCTTGAAGTGGGCGATCCGCTCACAGGAACACTGATTCCCGCAGTGACGCTGGGCGGCTTCAACTATCATCTTCAGGAATTGGCATTCTTTTCCTGGTTTACTCACGACAGTCCTTCGCTGGGCGCTGGCGGAAAATACTCTGATAACTCGACTTTCGCGGGATTTGCTAAAGCATGCCCTCCTGGCGGGACCAATTAAAGAAGACAACACTGAAAGCACACGGGGAGCTGGGTTTCAGCTCCCCCAATTTTTTCTGGCTGTTTCTGCGCGTCTGGCCGAATTCATCTGCTCGTAACACATGTACAAATTAGAGCAACAGCGGTTTCAAGTATTACTCTGGTAACTAGTGACGACCAAGCGCCTTGAATTCTTC
>DASRCD010000241.1:0-3236 GCA_035653315.1 Candidatus Angelobacter sp. | reverse complement strand
ATGTCACTGCCGCCTGCAACCGCCAGCCAGAACAGCGCAAGCCAAAGATGATTGGTAAATCCGAAGGCAATGATCGCCAATCCCCAGATGCCTGCGGCAATGGTGACAGCTAGGCCATGCCGGTGAAGTCGTGCGGTCCATCCGGAAGCAACTGACGCGATAAAAGCTCCGGCGGAAGGAGCAGCGTAAAGCAGTCCCACGGATGCTCCACCAAATTTTGTAGCGATGGCTGGAAACAATGCCATGGGCATACCAAAGAACATGGCATTGATATCAATAAAATATGTGCCCAGAAGCTCAGGACGGCTGCGCGCATAACGGAGGCCTTCCAGCAAAGAATGCAAACTGGGCCTGTCTGCATTTACAACCGGCGGGGTGGCCCGCATCGCCCAGAGAGCTATAAGAGATATGGCAAAGGTTGAAAAATTAGCAAGGTAAGCCGGAACTGGTCCAAACGTGGCAGCCATCATGCCGCCCAACGCAGGGCCAACCACACCGCCCATGGTCCCGCCAATCGACCGCAGGGCAGAGACCGCTGTCATCATTTCAGCAGGCACAAGCTTAGGAGTCAGCGCCTCAAGCGATGGGCGTTTCAATCCGTTGAGGCCGGCGAAGGCTATGGCGCAGAAAAAAAGCAGCCAGACCTGCGGATGCGGCAGAAGTGAATTCACGACCAGCAGCGCGCTGCTGGCAGCCATCAAGGATTCTGAGGTCAGCACCATGCGCCGGCGGTCCACATAATCCGCAAGCGTACCGCCGACGAACGCCATAGTGATGGTGGGAATAAATTCTGCCGCGCCGAGCAGGCCAACGCTTAACGACGAATGCGTGAGCTGGTACATCTGCCAGGGCAGTACCACAAAGCTCATCATGGAGCCGAAATAAGAAATTGTCTGGCTGGTAAAGAGCAGCCGATAGTCCCGGGACACCCGAAGAGGCGCAAAGTCAATCGCAAGATTGCTCAATATCCTTGAAGACGCGGGAGCAGGCTCCGGCCCAGGATCGGGAGTCAGGTGAGCTGGACTATGGGGTTGATTCTCCACTCTTCACTATAGCTTGAGAACCAGCGTTGCAGAAACAGAACGGCAAAGACGCATATCTCGTAATGCGCTGATCATCAAGTTTAAGCGATTTTGGAGCTTGTTTCAGTCTTCCTGACTGGTCTGGCAAGCATTGGCAAGCGCGCAGCGCCAATCAATCCGGCATCGCTGCCGAGCAGAGCGCGCGTGATGATGGTGGTCCGGCGCGAAGGCAGAATGTCATCAGGAACACTGCCGCCCTGAACGCCACGCACACTTTCTATTGGGGCAGTAGCGCGATATACGAATGAATTCCTGCGCAACGTTTCCATCATGGATGGAGCAAACGCATCCCAGGAACTGGAAACGCCGCCGCCAATCACATACATGGGCAGGTTAAAAATATTTACCAGGCCGGCAATGGCGATTCCCAACGCACTCCCGACACGGCGGAAGATTTCACGCGCAGGCTCATCTCCCTGGATCGCCATTTGATGAACAACCTTGGAACTAAACTCCGGATCTTCGGTCATTGCGCGCGCAAGCTCAGGCGCTTTGCCGGTGGCCACAGCTTCCACGGCCATACGTTTAACCGCAGTAGCGGAGGCAATCTGCTCCAGGCATCCGCGACTGCCGCAGTTGCAAGGCGGCCCCTGTGGGTCCACACAAATATGTCCAAGTTCACCGGCCATACCCGTCATGCCGTGCCAGACTTTGCCATTCAGGACCACGCCTCCGCCAACGCCGGTACCCAAAGTGAGCATGCACATATCATCCACGCTGGCGCCCGCGCCGAGCCATTTTTCACCCAAAGCAGCGGCATTGGCATCATTTTCCAGGACTACAGTTGTGCCCAGGCGGCGCTCAATTTCATCGCGCACCGGATAGTTATGCCAGCCGGGAAGATTGGGCGATTCATGCAGCATGCCTGTCTGCATCTCAATAATCCCCGGCACGCCGATCCCTATCCCTGAAAGTTCGCCTGCGTCCCTGAACCTGGTAATCAACTGCTGAATGGCCGCGCACATCTCATCAATCACATAGTTACGGCCGCGCGTCACCTCTGTGCTAGTGGTAATTTTTTCCAATGTCTTGCCGTTGCTATCCACGGCCGCAATGCGCAGGTTAGTGCCGCCCAGATCAACTCCAATGGCAAATGTGGTCATGTGGTTTTTGACTCCTTCATGCCGCAGAATGATGCCTATTCAGCTTAATATTCCTGCGCGGCAATGGCGAATCCAGGGCTGCTCATTTGAAGAATTCCGCGGACATGGCTATTGTTCTTTCATGCAAATCCAGAACAAAGTTGTGATTGTCACCGGCGGGGCGAATGGAATTGGCCGGGCATTGTGCCATCGATTTGCCAGAGAAGGCGCTCGGTTTGTGGCTGTATCAGACATTGACGCTGAGAATGGTTTGAAGGTCGCGCAAGAGATTGGAAGCCGAGCAGCATTTTTCCGCTGCGATGTCGCAAAGGAAGCCGAAGTGAAATCTCTGGTGGATGCAGTCACACATGCGGCGCAATCCGTGGATATTTTTTGTTCCAACGCCGGCATTGGCGTGATTGGCGGACCAGAAACACCAGACCGTGACTGGCAGCGCAGTTGGGAGATAAATGTAATGTCGCACGTCTATGCCGCGCGCGCCGTGCTGCCGCAAATGCTGGCCCGCAAGGAAGGCTATCTGCTCCAGACTATCTCTGCGGCGGGTTTGCTGACTTCCATCAGTTCTGCATCTTACTCCGCCACCAAGCATGCGGCGCTGGGCTTTGCTGAGTCGCTGGCCATTGCTTATGGCGACGATGGTGTACGCGTCTCCGCCCTTTGCCCGCAAGGAGTGCGGACCAATATGCTGAAAGAAGATTATCCAGGCGTGGGCATGCTGCGGGAGACTGCGATTGAGCCGGAGCAGGTCGCTGATGAGGTTGTGAAGGCGATGGCGGAAGAAAGATTCATGATCTTGCCCCATCCCGAGGCTGGGAAATATTTCCAGAACAAAGCAAACGATTACGATCGCTGGATCAGAGGAATGCGAAAGATACGAAGAGCGGAGATGGGATAGATTGTTTTGAAATCCCGACTTCCGCGCAGCGGAAGAGGGATCCCTATCGTTAAGAAAATTTCCAGGCACGGAATCTTACGGTGGTATTAATTTATCGTAAGATTTTTGTGGCTACAGCGATCCCTCCACTTCGCAAGCTCAGTGTTCGGGATTACA
>DASRCD010000240.1:0-3038 GCA_035653315.1 Candidatus Angelobacter sp. | reverse complement strand
GGCGCACAGACCGCCAGCGGCGGCGGCACTGTCTTTACCGATCTGGGAGCTTACTCGGCAGGAATCATCGTGATCCAGGTTACTGCGGTGAGCGGGACCTCTCCAACCTTGACCGTGAACTTCAAAAGTTGCTTCACTCCGCCCAATACCTCCAGTGCGCCGGCATTGAGCACCTGTGCGGTCCATACTGCTTCGGCCTCAATCACTGCGACTGGAGTGTATTTCATCAAGCCCGTAACAAACTTTGCTCGATGGAACACGGTGGATTACACCATCGGCGGAACCTCGCCATCATTCACCTTCAGTGTGGTGGGGACCTTTAAGCCCACAAGCTAGAGAGAGCCGCCTCTTACTGGTGGAGAGAAGAGGCGTAACTCTTTCCAGGAACGCGTGGCTGTAAATCTCGGGGGAGAAATATGCAGCCACGCGGATTTAAAGAGATTTGAGATGGCTGAAGCATTAAACGAGACGGAGTGGAAGAAAGCTCCTGATTGCGGCGTGAAAGGCTGCACCTTGTTTTACGTGCAGCACCAGCACACACCAACCGGGATCTGTACCAATTCCGGCAACGATGACACGGTTGAATGAAAAACTTTACTGATTTTCAAAACGGCGTAGCGACGCGCATCCAGGATGCCGCGGCGATCCTTGCTCAAGCAGATCGCGACGCGCTGATCACGCAGGCCGTGCAGCAGCGCTATTCCAAGGACCGTCCGCGGGTTCTCGTGACAGACGTAGCTGGCAATGGTTCCAATCTGCTTGCGCTGCCTACTGATTCCGAGCAGGCCGGTACGCCGGTGGGAGTCTTTGAAGATGGCTTCAGCCAAGTGCGCGCCATTGAATTTCCGATTGGTGAATTGCCTCCCACATACATTGAGGACCCGGATTGGATGATGTATCGCGCTCCAGCGGGCTTAAAAATATTGCTGCTCTTAATGATAGCGCAGCAAAGCGACACATTGCGTTTGACCTGGACATGCCGGCACAGTGCGGGTGGTCCATCAAGCGCGAATCCTGTGATTAGTACCACTGTGCCAGACGCTGACTTTGAAGCCGTGTGTGATCTGGCTGCCGCGCTCTGCTTTGAAGCGCTCGCAGCCTTTTACGCTCAGACACGCGACCCTTCGATAGGCGCGGATGCGGTGAACTACAGAACCAAGTCTCAGGAGTATTTGAGCCTGGCTAAGCCTCTACGCAAACGTTATGACGATCATGTAGGGGTAGTGGATGGCGATTCTGGTACCAGCGCGAGCGGCGCGGCTATTGCCATTGGCGGCATGTATGAAGTGATGGGATCCGGCCTGGACCGGCTTACGCACCGGAGGCCGAGATGAGCAGCAATCTTAAATTCACGTTCAAGGTCAATGGCTTTGAAGCAGCCGCGGATGAATTGAAAGCCGCAATCATTAAAGGCGAGCAAAGCGGCATGGAGAAGATCGGCCTGCGTAGTGAGCAGATATTGGCGAAGAACACGCCAGTAGGAGCTACAGGCAATTTGCGCGGCGGAATCTTTTCGCAGTTTCACCAGGACGGTCCTCTGATGCATGAGGTAATCGCCATCAGTCCGCCAGCGGATGTGTATGCGGCCGCGGTGAATGATGGCACAAGACCGCACATGCCTCCATCTTCCGCGCTGGTGCTGTGGGTGAAACAGAAGCTACAAATTACCAAGGAAAGCCAGGCGAAGTCTGTTGCATTCCTGATTGCCAGGAAAATTGCAAAAAGCGGCACAAAGGCCGTGCATATGTTCGATACAACGCTGGACCAGATCGAAAAAGAAGGACCGGGAATCCTGGAAAGGGAGATAGCGGTTGCCGCGCAAGCTGCCGGCTTCGGCAAAAAGTAGATGTCCCTGAGAGCACAACTCGATGCCACGCTCGCCATTGCGGAGGCCACCGGCAAGATTGCCAAGGTCTATAAGCACCTGGTGTATGTAAACAACAACAAGGACATGCTTACGTTTTTTAAGGATGTCGTGAATGGCAGGATTGATTGCGCTTTCATCACGCGCGAGGCTACGTCTTCAGAAGACAACGGACCTGACAACAACTATGACATGCACCAGATTTCATTGAGCTGGTACCGCACGGTGAGCCGCGCAGCAGATGACTCAATTAACTCCGAAGACGGTTTTCAGAATGATGTAGAGGCGGTGAGGGCCGCATTTAACACCAATCGCAAGCTCACGGTGAACGCCACACACAATGCTCCTAGCTTTGCTTCTCCCATGGAGGCGCGCGTAGTTGGATATGTAATGTTCCAGGAAAGTCTGTGCCATTACGCTGAGCTGGTTTTTGCGCCTAAGGACGGACCCAATGCAACGAGGTCCGCATGATCAATCGACAGGGAGTGACAGTTGGAACGGATGTGATGGAGACCGTCCAGATGGCGGACGGAATGAAGCGCGAAGTTGTAGCGTTCGGCGGCCCAGATGCGGCCGATGCCACAAATATTATTGAGCCGTTGGCCACTAATCCTGTTGGTACAGAAGCTGCGATGCCTGTGCGAGAGGCGCGGCAGCGCCGCATCAAGAATGTATTCCCAGCGCTGAATGCGGATGGGCCTTCTGATGCTTTTGACGTGAGCAGCGTAAGCCCAAAGGCCCACACTGTGGCCGTGAATCCTGCAAATGCAACTTCCTATACCTATGAGTTGCAGGGAGCGGTGGATGCGAACTGGTTCAGCCTCAGCGGTCCGCAGCAGAGTAATGACGGCAGCCCGCACATGGTGAGCGTGGATGGGCGCTGCGTTGACCAGGTACGTATAAATGTCATTGATCTTCAGGGAAACGGCGCTTCGCTTGTTCCAACATATTTAGGTGTCGCATGAAGAAACTTTTATTCATCCTTGTTTTTGCCGCATCTCTATTCGGGCAAACCACGTCTGTCGGAAACACCGTCAACATCGGCAATGCCGGGCCGGTTGCCAAGGATTCCACACTTACGGGCGGTGCTGCGAAAGCGATCGCGCGCGGCGGTGCAAAAGGTTCGACGCTTGCCACTGATGTCACCAGCACGCCGAGCGGCGCAAACCATCAG
>DASRCD010000239.1:0-2242 GCA_035653315.1 Candidatus Angelobacter sp. | reverse complement strand
TTGCCTGTAATTTTCCCGATAGCCATAGATCTCAGCCAGTTCCAGCTTCGCATTCCGGCTATCAGGATTCGCCAGCAGAATCGCATTCAATAATCCGATTGCCTGCCGGTCCTGCTTTTGTTCCACATAAATACGTGCCAGTTGGATTTGCAGGTTTTCATCGTTGGGAAATTTGATCAGTCCATCTTTTATCAGCGAGAGCGCGCGCTGCTCGTCGTGGCCGCGCAACGCTTCCTGGCTTTTGGCCACTATCTGCAAAACCTCATTTTGTGTTGATTGAGTTTGCGTCGGCTGGCCAAAAAGGGAGCCAGCAACTCCAAAAATCAGAGAGAAAGCAATTACGACAATGGCCGGGGACTTCATATTTGGGCGCGTGACTATCCTTTGGAGAACTGCAACCAGACGACCAAACCTGTTTTCAACAACTTACGCAGGATTCGTATCTTGATGCGAGCCTAAAGTGTGTCTAAATGACGTAGTGGGTGTATCAGATTTAAACATACTTCTCAGGCTGGGACAATCCAGAGCTGGATAAACGAAGGTGCTAGTACTCGGAAAATCAGGAGGGAATCAGCGAAGGGGCCCCTCACATCCAGGCCCTAATTGCTTTTAAGTATCTTCTTTACTGTGGAGAGAAAATCGTCCGGCGTTTCCGACTGATGAAAAAATGCCGGCGGCATCAATTCTGGATCATTTTTTCTATGCAATTCAAGAATAGGGACCTTGCAAGACTTGCGCGCCTCATTCCAGACCCGGCGCTTTGCCGCGGGCGCAACCGAATATCCGATCAATACCAAATGTGGTTTTTGCCTTTCACAAAGGTCAGTGGTGGCAGTATCGCTGGTTGCGGCGATAACTTTGAAACCTGCAGCCTCAAGCACCCTTTTTCTAACATCGGCCAGGCCGGGATCATGCGAAATTACCAGGATCTTTGCAGACAACTTCTGTTCCTTGTGGACTCATTCTTTCATTTGTGGTGGCAATGCGCAAGCTGCGGAAACGCTAATACCGGGTATTTACAAAGGTTTAATGGAAGGGATACCCATCATACGTCTTGGCGTGGAATAACTTGACCTACTATTTTATCGTTGACCAGAGCCGCTACATTTACAATAAAGATGACGCTTGTGCGAAAGTGGCGGAATTGGCAGACGCACCAGACTTAGGATCTGGCGCCGCAAGGCGTGGGGGTTCGAGTCCCCCCTTTCGCACCAAACCCTTCATTTTTTCCCAGCAATTCCACTTGCATTGTCACTGTTTAAAATTCAATAACCCGCTTGCCCTGAGTTGGTTGATCAAAATACTTTCTGAATCATTCGCATCAGCACTCGCCTGACTCAATCTTCATTCCTTGTTCCACACTCTGTGACGCCTGTCACAGAGTAGCTGTCCGCTGAGTGACAAGATGAAGTGTCTGGTTCTTAAAAAAGGAGGGCTCCGGTGCTGCGGGTTTTTATTAATAACTGGTGGTTATTCGCTTGCCGGGCAGGATTAGCGCTGGTCTTCGCAACTTATGTGTGGCTTGTTGCCGGCGCGGAATTCCCATTGTTTCTTCGTGCATTCGCACACGCGTCCACGGTTGTGCTGTTTGGCGTGCTCTCGTTGGGAGCGGGAATTGTCACATTGACGGCCGCGCTCAGGCCATCCAGCCAGGACCATGGTTTGGGACTTCTACTGCTGGATGGATTGTTTACATGTGTAGCTGGTGCTGTAGTGATCATGGTCCCCAGGTTGTTATTGCCGCATCTAGTTAAAATTATCGGTTTCTGGGCTGTGTTTATTGGCATATTTGAAATCCTGATGGCCCGCAATATACGCAGGCATCTTCGCGATGAATGGTTCCTGGCTGGCGCTGGAATTGGTTCCGTAGTCTTTGGAAGTTTCATGTTGCAGGGCTGGGCCATTAACGATCGAGTTCTCCTTGCTTCTCTGGGCTGGTATGCGCTTTTCAGTGCGGCTGCTATGTCAGGTCTTGCTTATCGGCTTTGGAGCATGCACTCCCTGCAACACAGGGATGTTCATTCGAGCTTGCCTCTGGCAGTCCTGCATAAATAAGCGTTTGCGATACGTGACAAACGTCACAGCATTTCTTTAAAGAGACTTGGTAAACATGCATTTATAAGGAAATTTTATGAACCCTGATGATTTATCGCAGTTGGTATTGCCGTCAATACAACTGACTAAATCAGGAGCGATTTATGAACAACAGAATTAAAGATGTTTATCTGGGCCTGGGGCATGT
>DASRCD010000238.1:0-2624 GCA_035653315.1 Candidatus Angelobacter sp. | reverse complement strand
GAATTGGAGAAAATTAAACGTCTTTATCAATTTGTCACCACCAGAATTGAGTCCAGCGGCCCGGATTGGGCCAACAATACGGCTGAAGACACATTGCTGAATGGCCAGGGTAGCCGGACGGCAACGTTGGTTGCTTTGGCGCAAGCTTCTGGGCTAAAGGCAGACCTGCTTCTGGCGCGCAGAGTCGGCCAAAATTGCGGTAAAGGTGACGATTTCTGCTGCTATAAAGAGCCTCTCGTAAGATTTTGGCTGAACAATGGTTTGGTGCTGGATGTTGATGCGGAATCTGAAGATTTAACCATGGGTGCAATCTCGCCTTCCATTGCATTCACAGATGCGCTGCTGGTTCCCTTGAGTGCGGAAGACCAGAAGAAAGCCCGGATTGTGGCGCTCTCAACCAAAGCAGCCATGGAAAAAAGCATTGCGGAAGGCGATCTTACAATCAATGACGGAAATCTTAGCGTGAATATCCTGGTGCGGCTAGGGCCGGCGCGAGCGCAGGAAATCCGCAATCTTCTTCGAACAGCAGGCGGCCCCGAACGGCAGGCTTTCTTTGAACAGCTTGCAATACGCATTTTTCCCGGAGCCACTGCCGTAACCGGCACTGCCCTTCATGAAAAAGACCCTGAACTCCCTTTGGAGTTGCAGTTGCGCTACACAGTACCGCAATTCATCACATTTACTCCCAAAAGCGGCGTTGTGGACATAGATCAGTTAGCGCCCGCTCTGGGGTTGGGGAGTGTGTATGCCAGGGCTGCCACTCGCAAGTTCCCGCTCTATATTGAATCCCTGTATTTTGAGAGCACCATTTTTCATCTGCACTTGCCCGATGGAATGAATGTGATCACCATGCCGGCTGACTTTAGCAGCAAGGGCGAGTTTGGTGAATATTCAGTGCGCTTTATTCGCTTGGCGCGGCAGATCGATATACATCGCGAGTTTCACATTCCGGTGCAGGTAATCATGCCGGAAAGATATGCGGGATTTTCGAACTTTGCCCGGCAGATTGACGAGGCAGAGCAGCAGCGCATTTCCCTTGGCGCAACGGGATCTGCAAGCGGCGACTTCAGGAAAAGCTTACGGTAAAAGTAAAAAGAGCCGGAATGCAAGCCGACTCTTTTCATTGAACCCTAAACCCTGTTGCAGCAATAAAACTGTTCAGATTAGTAGCGTGTTCCGCCTGCCACTGGCATATTACGATACCCGCCGCCTCTCTCTTCACCTATACGCTCCAGGAAGCTTGAGGCCATATTTACAAACTTGCTGCCTTTCTCAATATATTCAGGCATGTTGTGCCAGAGCTCTTCAAATTTTTCCGGGTTTTCCGCAGCGAATGTAGCCACACCAATTCCAGCCACGGCAAGACCCGCCGGCCGGCGTCCAGTGAGGAACAGTATGGCTCCGGCTGCAAATGATGCGTACATCAGAGTTTTTTTCCAATCCATCTTCAAGTCCTCCTGAATCGCGGTAACTTCAACTCTACTTGATTTTTCCCACTCAGGGAAGCAGCTGATTTTCTCGTCCCGCTTATTAGAACCACTTGCGTGAATTGATGTTGCCCTTGTGCGATTCGATTACAAAGATGTCAGCAGTCGACCCAGGTACAGTAGTGAGATGAATCTGGTAATGATTGGCTTTGATGAACAAAAAGAAAGTGGGCGCCGGTATAGGGGCGACGCCCACGTGGGGGTACTGCGTATGTTGTTATTAGAATAGACGGAATCGTTTTAAAAAAGTTTCGTCTGCCGCGTAAATTAACATAAATAAACGATTCTAAAGTTAATAGCCAAAAACTACATGAGAATTCCAAGAATTAATTGCAAGAAAAAACCCCTCTCAAAATTGAGAGGGGTTCTGGAGAGTCAAGGAGAGAGAGGAGATAAAGCAAACTACAACTACATTCGTGATACTAATTCCCTTACCTGCACGCGCGCCTGGTGGAGTCCAATCTGTGACTCTTGCACGCTGATGCCAAGAAGCTGAGCGATCTTATTGTGCTCATAGCCTTCCACGTCATGAAGCAGGAAAATCAATTTTTCCGTGGCCGGCAACTGGACCACAGCGCGCTCAAGATGGACACGCTTCATATTGCCATGAATGTTTTTGGTCTCCGCAGAAACGCTGGCATTCAGCGTGAGCGAGCCGATTGGCGTAGTTTCTGATACTTCAGCCAGAAACGCCCGGTCAATCTGATCTGTGCTGGGGTTGCTGTTGAAAGAAAATGCGCGTAAGAAGGTGTTGGAGGCGAGTTCTTCAGCCACAAGTTCGTTATCTGTCATCCAAAAAGCCAGGGAATAAATTCTGTGGCAGTTTTCGTTGTAAATCTCGCTATATTTGGCTGTCCGGCTTTCAATGGCAGGAATCAGAATCCCCAAATTGCTCATTACACCTAAGCTGCTAGACATTTGAACTACCTCTTTTTCTTTTTTTGGGCCTTGAGGGTCCCTAAATTTTGAAATCTTTGATTGAATCGAACACCTGAATAGAGCAATCCAGATGCCCAAAGAACGAGTAACAGCCTAAAGATTGCAATTAAAAATTAAGTTATTGATTTAAAAGGGATAATCTGGCTAATGAAATCTTGGTAAAGGCTCCCTGACACCCTCGGGCAGAAGAATGGCCTT
>DASRCD010000237.1:0-4073 GCA_035653315.1 Candidatus Angelobacter sp. | reverse complement strand
GTTGTGGCTACACAATCAGATCCGGCCACACTTATTGCGCCAGTCCAGTCTCTGATCTGGAGTCTTGACCCGCAGCTAACAACCACGAACATAGCAACCTTGAAGGAAACAATACAGGAATCGGTCCTGCCGCAACGCTTCAATATGTTCCTACTGCTGATCTTTGCTGGAGTGGCAGTTTTCCTGGCAATGGTAGGGATTTATGGCGTAATTTCCTATGCTGTCACCTATCGCACGCGTGAAATCGGGGTGCGAATTGCACTGGGAGCCAAACCTGCGACAATTTTTGGCCTCATTCTCCGCGACGGAGCCATGCTGGCTTTCTGGGGCGCCGTGATTGGATTAGGTGTGGCATTAAGTCTGGCCAGATTGTTGCGTAGCCTGCTTTTCGGTGTGGGTGCCCTGGATCCTTTGACTTTCTTGATGGCAGCCGTTGTCTTGGTATCGGTAGCGCTATTCGCCTGTTTTGTTCCTGCACGGAAAGCCATGCGCATCAACCCTAATGCCGCATTGCGTCACGAGTAAGAACGCGTGCGCGAACTGCGACAGAATTAGCTTACGTGTATCACAGGGCGATGCGCGGGGTTATTGACCGCGCGCCGCAAAACCTCATGGGCCAGAGGAGCAATATCGCCTTCGCCAAAAAACAGGAATTCAATAAGGTTTGTAATGGGATTACCTTCGCGCCATTTGAAATAGGCGTGCGGCACTTTACCAGTCCTTTTTTCCAATTCAATCAGCAGTGCCGCAAATGCATTGGCAATGGCGGGGCTGGTAGCGCGTAGAATACGGTGTTTGCCGACCCGCTCTCCCGTGACCAGCAGGTTCTTTTCAAAATCAGACGCATCCCCATGCTCGACCTCAAAAAAACAGAGGCACTCGGTGGGGCTCAGCGAGTGATACTCACGCACTTTGCGGTCAATCACATCCAGTTCTTGCTCACTTTCAGTTCTAGGTTTGCGCGCCACAAGCCGGATTACAAGGTCACTGTCATCGCCGAGCACTTCTACCGCTTTCTGATCAAGCCGGATTCCCAGAATTCGTAGCTCGGTGGAACGAAGCGCCCGGGAAATCAAAGAAGAAATCATGGTAATGACGATAAAGAATGAGGCGATCTTGATGCCTTCAGGGCGTTCAATAATATTGAGAATAGTTGTATAGATAAAAATGAGTGAGATCAGGAGAAAAGGCAACGCAAGAAGGCGCTTTCGCAAATAGATGGTCACCGCTATGGCGGCAGAGGTAATAAGCACCAGAACCCCGGTAGCATAAGCGCCTCCCTGGGCATCCACATCGGCGTGGAATAGATATGTCACCGTAAAAGCTATGGCCATAAAGACCAGGACCAACGGTCGCGAGGCGCGGGCCCATTCAGGAGCCATGCCAAGGCGCGGCAAGAAACGTGGAATCAGGTTTAGCAGTCCGGCCATGGCCGAAGCCCCCGCAAAGCCCAGTATCAGTATGGTGCTGATGTCATAAATTGAACCAAATGCGGGGCCTAAATATTGGTGCGCCAGATAAGCCATGGCACGGCCGTTTGCGGCTCCTCCTTCCTTAAAAGCCTCTGGGGGAATCAGCAAAGTAGTGACTATGCTGGTCACCATGAGAAAGAAGCTCATAATCATGGCTGCAGAATTCAGCAGCTTGCGCGTATTTTTCACCCTTTCTGCAAGATTTGCGCCTTTGATCAGCGGCATCACCGCAACCCCGGTCTCAAACCCTGAAAGGCCTAATGCAAGCTTGGGGAAAAGAATGAGTGAAACTCCTATCATTCCGGCTACGTTGCCATGGGACGAATAAAGCGCGTGTTTCCAATCGAGAAAGAGATGGGGCTGTTGCATGACATGGACCAGAGCAACGCCGGTAGCAACAGCATTGAGCAGCAGATAAGTTCCGACCAGGTATACCGCAACGTTTATGGCCTCCTTAAAGCCTTTGAGAAAAATTGCGCCTAAAAAAGCCAGGATGACCAGCGTGATGGCCATTCGGTTGGTCATCCAGCCTGGAACAAACGGATTCAGGGCAAAGTGGGCTGCTGCATCGGCAGCGGAAAGGGTCATGGTGATCACAAAATCCGTGGTAGCAAACCCAAGCAGGATCAGCACCAGGAGTTTGCCTTTCCATTGCGGAAAAAGATGCTCAAGCATGGCGATGCTGCCTTGACCATTGGGGCTGGCTTCCGCGACTCGATGGTAAACCGGCAGTGCGGCAAACAATGTCACAGCAACAAGAATAACTGTGGCGATGGGTGAGAGCGCTCCGGCAGCCAGAAATGCGATGCCTGGTTGATAGCCGAGGGTTGAGAAGTAATCAACGCCCGTCAGGCACATGACACGCCACCATGAGTGATCACTCTCAGCTTTGCCTTTTACACCCTTAGGCAATCGAAGTTCAGCCAACAACCATGTCCCAAAACTCATGCGCCTCTCACCATTATCAGCATACGCCAGGTATTTACAGGCCCCTCACTTCACTGACTCCAAATATTCAATGCGGTTTGAAACTATGATGGGTAACAACTAGAAGATTGGATGCTGATCTTAAAACAACGTCAGCTCCTGAAACGTCAGTGCATAGCGAAAGATCTGCCTTCAGCGGCTTTGATTGCAGGATTGCCCTATACAGCTGTTTCAACGGTCAATCATTCGTCCGCGCCTTCGCGGAAACCATGCAAACCCTCAACTCCTGAACAGCTCTGCTTTTCTGGCTGCAAGAGCCAAAGCTCCAAGAATTCCGGCGCGGCCAGTGAGCGATGATGGAACAATATACTGGTCCATGTTCTGGAGAATTTCCGGAGCATCCAGATATCCCTTTAAAAGAGAAACCACGTGGTGGCGGATCAACCTGAATAAATGCTGTTGCTGCATGACTCCGCCACCCAAAATGATTCGCTGTGGAGCAAGGGTGCAAATCCAGTTGACGCATCCCATGGCCAGATACTCGGCTTCCAGCGCCCAGGCGGGATGTTCCGGAGGAAGCGTTTCAGCAGCGGCGCCCCAACGCGCTTCCAGCGCGCAGCCTGAGGCCAGCCCCTCCAGGCAATCTCCGTGATAAGGGCAGATTCCCGGAAATGGATCGCGCATTGTGTCATGCGGCACCCGAATATGGCCCATCTCCGGATGCGAAAGGCCATGCAGAATGTTTCCTTCGACCAACGCTCCTCCGCCGATGCCTGTACCCACGGTAATGTATAAAAATGTGCTTAGCCCCTGCGCCGTGCCCCAGTGGCTTTCCGCCAGCGCGGCAGCGTTCACGTCAGTATCTAAGCCCACTGGCACCTGGAGCGCGCTTTGAAGGGCTCCCAATAAATCAAAGTCAGTCCATCCGCTTTTGGGAGTGTTGGTGATGTAACCGTATTTTGGAGCGCCAGGCAGAAGTTGAACAGGCCCAAAACTCCCCACGCCAAGGGCCGCGAACTCCTCATTTTGAGACTGGAAGAATTCAATTACCTGCTGCATTGTTTCCGCAGGTGTAGTGGTTGGGATGCGCGTCTCTCGGATGAGATCGCCTTCTGGAGTTCCCACTGCGCAGAAAAACTTGGTGCCGCCGGCCTCAATGGCCGCCAGCAATGGCCCATTGTGGCCTTCATGCTTTTTCAAATCTTTCTCCAAGATAAGCCTTCAGTCCAGGCGTTCTAATCGGGATTGCGTGCGGCATTTATTAGAATGCGCCAGTGAATTGAAATCAAGCCGAGCAGCACAAGGCCAAAGCTCCACGATGAAACTCACGGGCTTGTTGTAAAATTCCTTAGAGGGACATTCAATGACAGAACCCACCTATGAAGAGATGAAAGCCCGTCTTGCGGAATTGGAAAAGCAGGTTGCCACCAAACGCACCGGATCGCTGGAGTTCCGCGTGAGTGAAAAAGGCGGTGTCAGCGTTTATGGTCTTGGACGCTTCCCTGTCACGCTTTACTTTGAGCAGTGGACCCGGCTGCTGGACCAGACGGACAATCTTCGCGCTTTTCTGGAAGAAAACAAAGATAAGCTCAAGCTGAAAGAGCCCAAGTAATCATCTCAAATTAATTAGAGTGGAGTTCTACCGCGGATTTTCGCGGATCAACGCTGATTGGG
>DASRCD010000236.1:0-2472 GCA_035653315.1 Candidatus Angelobacter sp. | reverse complement strand
CTAAAGTTGCAGATCAAGCGAACAAAGACGGTGCCCGCTGGGCATGGGATATATTTTTTACCTGGCTCAATCCATAGCTGTTCAACAGAATAGTTCTTATGTTGAGAGCAGCCTTGATTTTCAATCAAGGCGCGGCAACTTCGCTATTGATTCGCTCTACAATATGCGCTATGGTGAGATGCCCAAAGGGTATAAGCAGTCATTTTTCGATCTTTGAAAATCAACAGGCAACAACTGACTTAAGGATTCAGTTCAAAGCGATACCAAAAACGGGGTAAAAAATAGCTTCGACTGCCTTATGACTGCCTTGTCGAAATGCGGTTTAGCCTTTGTTTGCAACAAAAGTGCTTACCCATGGGTGGGTGCAATCGGCTGAGCGGACAGGCAGAGGGTCGCAAGCACTGGATATCGGGGCGATCTGTCAGATGAAAAGCAATACTGATCAGCGCGCAATACTGATCAGCTCAGCTATCTTACCCAGCCGAAGGTTCCGCTGCCGCCGGCCCCGCCGCCGAATCCGTTATAGCTGCCCGTGGAAGCTGCTTTACCGCCGACAATCTTTGGCTGGTAAGGTTTGGTCGCGGAGAGTTGTACGGCAAACGTCACTACATTTCCGCTGACAGCGTGGGCAAGGCCATTGGTATTCAGGTTGTTGAGTCTTTCAAGGCAACCTGGACTTCCATCGTTGCGGGTAGCGGGAATAGAAGTGGAAGAGCACGGACTCTTAGAGAGGGCCAGATACACAATGTAGTCCTTGGCTCCGGTGTGTTGCGGAGTAATGGTGCCCGCGTTGACTAAGCCCTGAAGATAAAGAATTGCCTTCTCCTCCGCGTGATAGCCGCCGCCGCTGACGAAAGTCCGTTCGCAAACCAAATGCAGGTCGTGCCCGCGAAGGAGAACCATCATTCCAGTGGTTCCATCCGTGGAATCGTCATATTCCAGTTTGTCCGGGTTAGGTGCGCTGGTGGCTGAGCCGAATCTCATTCGCTGGATGGTGGAGCTTCCGGCTTGCTTGCGTTGCACAGAACCGGCGCCAGGCGCTGGCCTGTAAGGAGCTGGAGGCTGCAACTTTGGAGCTTGCGGCTTTGCAGCCATTTTGGGCTGAATCGGGGACTGTGGCTTTGGCGCTTGTACTTTAGGCTGGGTTGGAGGTTGTGGCTTTGGAGCTTGCATTCTCGACTGAACTTGGGGCTGCAACCTGGACTGCGCCTTCGATTGCATTTTGGGCTGCAATAAAGATGGCTGTGAAGGGCCCGCTACAGCATGCGCAACAGGCCGGCTTACCGCAGTTTTGGCCGGAGCGGCCGGCTTGTGCTGTGGAACCTTAGGCTGAGCTGGCTTGCTATTGCCATTGGGCGTATAAACAGGCGGAAAGTTAGGCTTAAACGGCATTCAGGGGCAATCTCCGAACTGGAGAGTAGCATAATTCCCCGGAATACCCACTCAGGTTTAAAGCCCAGGGCAGTACTGCTAAATTACCTGCTCTACTGCCCTTGCAAGAAGAGGATAAGAAGAATCCAATCTAGCTCGATTTCCTACTTCTCCATCGCCTCAGGCCCTTTGATCACTAGCACGGATTGTGCGGCGTATTGAGCGCCCTGGAAGGTAGCCACCACACGCACATCTACGCCAATCCCAAGGGTATTGCGGTCGACAGCAGATGGAGAAAAGTGGATTTCATAGTTCTTGTCGTCCGTGGCGTTCTGTATGGCCAGCACGCCGCGATGCAGATCAAGATAAGTGACCTTGCCGGAGAAGGTGAAGTTAGCTCCGGGAGCGGCAAGGATATTGATCTCGCGCGCCAGTCCGCGATTTGGGCTTTCAGCGGCAAAGCGCACGTGCACCAGCGCTCCGGGCTTTACGTCCTGAAAGGCGGCTGGAGTCTGGCCATTGCTGATGCGCGTTTCCGGATCAATGCCAAAGCGCACCGGCACGGAGTTGATGGTATCGCGCAAGGTGAGTTCGCTGTGCTTGGTATCAATGGCAATGATCTGGCCATCGGCATCCGCCGGGGGCGCGGCAACGCCAACGCGGATATTGCGAGCAAAAATATCATGCCCGTTATTGTCGAGCTGGGTGTCCACATAAACGCGCTCGCCTTTTTTGAGAGCAAGCTGCGTGGTTTCAGCCCCGTTATGAAAGATGTGGGTGCGCTCGTCAAAGAAGACGTGCCAATGCCCACCGCCATATACGGCCACGGTCAGGCGGTTGCGCATGCGATCAACGCCGCTGATGGTTCCACCAACTAAAGTAGTGGTGGTTTGTGGAACAGGCGCGGGATCAAGAATGGGATCGTGGCCATCGGTAGCCAGTGCGCCGGAAGTTGCAGAGCTATCCAGTATTTCAGTCTTAGGATTCGCTGGGGGAGGTTCCGGCGCAGGTGTTGGCGCTACATTTGGCTCATTTTTCTTATCATTGTTCGTATTCGTATCGGATTTCTCCTTATTTTCCGGCGAAGACGCATTACCCGCT